>JBJMQJ010000144.1:0-11930 GCA_045802765.1 Myxococcales bacterium | reverse complement strand
GGTCCTCACGGTTGCGAGCGGCCAGCAGAACCTGCTCGAGGCGCTCGCCAAGGCCGAGTTCAACAAGCGCGGGGGAACCTTCGTCGCGGCGGAGGGGCGCATCGTCGGCGATCCCGCGGTCAAGGCCGGGACCGTCATCGAGGTGGACAAGGCCGGACAGCGCGTCAACGGCCAATATTACGTGACGGGCAGCGACCACATCTTCTTCGCCGACACCGGCTACGCCACCGAGTTCCGCGCCAAGCGGTACGCCATCAAGAAGCAGAGCTCGCCGGTGAAGGACCTGGCCAAGTTCGCCAAGTCGGTCCAGGAAGCGGCCAAGAAGGCGCAGGAGATCGCCGACAAGATCAAGCAGGCGGCGGCGTTCGCCTTGAAGGCGGCGCGCGAGGCGGCGAAACGCGCGCAGCAGGCGTGCGATTCCGCCAAGGCGCTCTACGGTCAGGTGAAGCAGGCGCTCGAGCAGGTGAAATCGGGCGCTGGCGACGTCGCGAGGACGATGCTCCAGCAGGCCGAGCAGCAGATCGCCGGGATCAAAGGCTACCTGGGCGAGGCCGCGAGCAAGGTCTCCGAGGCGGCCGGCGAAGCGGCGGCCGCCCCCGACGACGCGGCGAAGAAGGCGCTGCAGTCGGCGCACGACGCCGCCCGAAGCGTCGTCGATCTGGCGAGGAACGCCGTCCAGCACGCCCAGGATGCCTTCGACGCGGTGAAGGCGGCCGCCCTCGACGCGGTGCACACGCCGGGCGACGAGGAGGCGCCGCTCTCCGGCCCCGTGCAGGGGATCAAGAAGAGCTTGCTCGCGGCCGCGGAGACGGCGCTGGCGATCGGCAAGGCGGGCATGACGCTCGCCAACGTGGCCATCGCCAAGGGCAAGAGCGCCATCGAGATGTGCGCCGCGAAGGCCGACGCGATGGCGAAGCCGCTCATCGAGGCGTTGGGCGGCGAGCTCTCCAAAGCGACCGATTCCGTGAAGCAGTCGGGGAAGGCCTCGAACCAGTCCATCCTCGGCGCCATCTCTTCCGGCGCCCAGCATGCGCTCGATCAGGCGAAGAAAGCGGTCACCCAGGCGCAGGAGGCGATCGCCCAGGCGAAGGAAGCGGTCAAGAACGCGCAGAAGACGCTCAAAGAGCAGGTCGGCGACAAGCTCCAGGGGTACGTCGATCGGGCGAAGGGGTTGGTCGCTCAGGTCAAGGGCGCCATCGAGGAGTACCAGCAGAAATTCGACGAGTACGAGCAGAAGATCGAGCAGGCGATCGACAAGCACGGCGGCAACTGGATCAAGGCCGGCGTGTACATCAAGGAGCACGGCGACAGGGCGTACAAAGCGGGCAAGGACGTCCTGGGCGGCTGCAAGGAGGCCATCCAGAAGTGCAAGAAGAAGAAGTGGGACGAGGCGCGGAAGGACGTCGATCCGCTCGAGGCGAAGTTCGAGGAATGCAAGGCGGAGGCGAAGCTCTGCATCGACAAGCTGCAAGAGATCGAGAGCGAGCTACCCGAAAGCGTCAAGACGACGCTCACGGCCGTCGTCGTCCGCATCGAGCAGATGGTCCCGCAGGGCGAGTCGACCCTGCAAAAGACGATCGAGGCGATCCTCGCCAAGGTCGGGCAGCTCGCGCAGAAGGCGAAGGACTTTTACGAAAAGGCCAAGCAGGCCCATGAAAAGGCGAACGCGGAATACGAGAAGTACAAGAAGGAATTCGAGAAGCTGAAGGAGTTCTACCAGGCTGCCAAGGAGAGCAAGGAGTACGGCGAGAAGGCCTGGACCGAGGGCAAGGCGGCGGTCGCCAGATGCAAGGAAGCGCTGCAGAAGGTCGAGAAGCGCGACTTCGAGAGCGCGAAGAAGGACGGCGAGGAGGCCAAGGAGCGCTTCGACGCGGCCCACAAGGACGCGCAGGCCTGCTACGACAAAGCGCAGGAAGCCTCCGCGAAGCTACCCGAGAGCGTGAAGCGCGCCCTCGAGCAGCTCGTCGAGAAGCTGCGCGGGCTGATGGGGAAGGGCGACGGGACGCTGTCGCGCACGCTGCACGCGATCGAGGCGGTCGAGGAGCTGGGCAAGGACCGCCTCGCCGAGGCGAAGAAGGATCAGTCCGAGGCGGAGCAGCTCTTCGGCACGGTCTGGGACGAGGCGAAGAAGGAGCTGGACAAGGTCGCCGAGAGCGTGAAGCAAAAGGTGGAGGAGGCCGTCGATCGCATCCTCCACAAGCTCGAGCAGGAGGTTCTCGAGGCCGCCAAGAAGTTGCTGGAAAAGGCGCTCGAGACGGCGACGCACTCCTGGGACCTCGAGGAGAACGAGTCGGCGAGCGCGAACGAGGCGCAGAAGAAGATGAAGGAGCTGATGCAGAAGGCGCTCTCCGACTGCAAGCAGGAGCTGAACAAGCTCGGGGAAGAGTTCAAGGGCGAGGCGCAGAAGGCAGGCAGCGAGATGATCGCCAGCGTCGCGATGGGGGCCGACGCCGCGGCCGAGATGAGCACCCACGCCGACGCGGCGGCCAAGGAGACCCAGGGCAATCCCGTCGCGAAGGCGGACAAGACGCAGCAGGAGATGGCGCCCAAGCACGACGAGCTGCAGCAGCAGCACGACAAGGAGAAGGACAAGCACGAGGAAGAGACCAAGTCGGCGCTGAAGACGATGAAGGACGAGTACGGCAAGCTCCATTCGGCGGGCGAGAAGCTGCAGGGACCGCTGAAGCAGGCGGTCGAGAAGAGCGATACCGCCATCGGCAAGAGCGCGCAGATCGCCATGTCGCAGGCGCGCGGCGCGATGGATCAGGTGCAAGCGGCGTACGCGGAGGCGGAGAAGTCCCTCGAGAACGCCAAGGCGCAGAAGGCCAAGCTCGCAGACCTTGTGGATCGGGTCCCCGAGCTGCGCCAGCACGTCGACGAGGCGATGGAAACGCTGCAGAGCGCCGCGGACGAGGGCAAGAGCGCCGCGGACAAGGCGGGCGAGACGGTGAAGGAGCACGAGAAGGAGATCGCGATCGAGGCGGAGAAGCTGACCGCCGGCGCCGCCGAGGCGGTGCAGAAGGCCCAGGCGGCGCTCGCCAAGGCGAAGGAGCAGCTGCGCAAGAACCAGGAGCTCTCGCGCGGTCTGCCGAGCCGTCCGGGCACCGGCGATGCGATGGAAGGCGCGGCGAAGGCGGCGGAGAGCGCGGCGGCCGCCGCGGAGAGCGCCACCAATAGCTCCAAGGACGCGCAGGCGACCGCCGGCGGCGCGTGTAAGGTGGTCGACGACGAGAAGGTGCGCGAAGCCGCGCTGGAGGCGATCGGCGAAGCGGAGAGAGCCGCGAAGAAGGCGGCCGACACGGTGGACACCGCGCAAGAAGCGGTCCGCAGCGCGAACAGCGGAGACGGCGCGGGAGCGAAGAAGAGCGCGGGCCGGGCGGCCGGGCAGCAACAGGCGGCGGCGAATGCGTCGGCCAGCGCGGGTGCGGCCTCGCAGCGGTCGCGGCGGAGCGCCGCAGCGGCCGCGGGGAAGAAGGAGCCGCCGCGGGAAGAGCCGAACGCGGAGGAGAAACCGGCGCAGGAGAAGCCCGCCGGGGGCGAGAAGAAGGCCGGCGCGCCCGACCCAGGCGCCGCGCAGCAGGCGCAGGCCGGCGCGGGCGGGGCGAAGCAGCCGCAGGCGGGAGCGGGGCTGGCGGAGCAGGCGCAGGCCGGCGCGGGCGGGGCGAAGCCGCCACAGGCGGGAGCCGGGCTGGCGCAGCAGGCGCAGGCCGGTGCGGGCGGGGGGAAGCCGCCACAGCCGGGAGCCGGGCTGGCGGAGCAGGCGCAGGCCGGCGCGGGGTCGGCACAGCAGGCGCAACCGGGAGGCGGACCGGCGCCTCAGGCGCAACCTGCCGCAGGAGTGGCGGAGCCCGGCGTCGCCGCCGCGCCTGCCGCTCCGGAGGCGAACGCGCCGGCCCACCCGGCAGCTCCTGGCGCACCCGCGGTCCCCGGAGTCCCTGCGGTCCCAACTCCCGCCATCCCCGGATCTCCCGCCGCTCCGGGAGCTGCCGCCGCTCCGGACGTTCCTTCCGTGCCGGGCCGAGCTGCGCCCTTTGCGCCCGGAGCTCCGCAACCTCCAGACGCTCCGGCGGTGGCCGCAGCACCGCCCGTTCCGGGCGCTCCTGCCGCACCGCAGGTCCCAGGCATCGCGACGCCGCCGGCCGCGCCCGCCGTGCCATCTGCCCCCACCGTGCCGGGCGCTCCCGGCATCCTCGACCAGGCTGCGCAGGCGCAGCCTGCTGCCTCCGGCGCCGCCGCCGGTCCGATCGCGGCCGCGAAGGATCAGGCACACGGCGCCGCGACCGCCGCCGTGCCGGGAGCTGCGCAGGCCGAGGCGACGAAGAGCGCGCTCGAACAGGCCAAAGACCAGACGACCGACGCCGCGAAGCGGGCTGGTCACGCGGTCACCCCCAAGGACGGCGAGGGCAGTGGAAGCTGAGCCGCGCCGTGAGACTTCGCGTGACGAGCACGATCGATGGCCTCGACGCAAGGCGGGAGCGCCGCCGCCCCACGGCTCCGGTCCCCCTTGACTTCGGCGCCGTTTTCTTCAAAATGACGAAGCCCCCTCGCATCAGCATCTCGTCCTTCGGGAGAACCTCCTCCTGACAGGGTAGCGGAACGTCTTCATGCCGAAGCACCAGGTCATTCGCGACGTCGGCCACAGCCTTCTCGGCGTGTTGCGCGCGGAGTTGTCTTTGGCCCGCTCCAAGGGCAAGGCGTATCTCGCGGCGCCCACCGCCGAGTTCCTCCGCAAGAACCAGCCCTGCCTGCTCCTCTTCCTCTACGATCTGCGCCCCTCCATCCGCGTCGCCCACGAGGAGAAGTGGGAGCTCGAGGAGGAGATCGTCGACGAGCGCGGCGAGGCCCACATCGTGAAGTACGGGCGGCCGCTCGACCTGCGCCTGCGCTACCTCCTCACCGCCGCCGCCGACGACCTGGGCGACGAGCACGAGCTGCTCGGCCTGGGCATGAAGGGCTTCCTCGATCGGCCCAAGATCTCGGGCGAGCACCTCGCCGGCGAGAGCTTCGGCAAAGGCGACGCGCTGACGGTCCACCACGACAGCGACTTCACGCTCGCGACCTCCACCGCGGTCCTCGGCGGCCTGGGCGCAGGCCCCCGCCTCGCCGTCGGCTACCAGGTGGACTCGCGCCTCTACAGCGGCCGCGAGGTTGGCCGCACCCGGCGCGTCCGCGAGCGCCACATCGACGTCTTCGATCCACTCCGTCCACCCCCCGGAAGCATCAGCGCCAAGGAGCTGGGGGTAGAGGCGAAGCCACCGAGGATCGTGGGTCCGCCCGGAAAGAAGTGAGGCTCCCTGGCTGGAAGAGAAGAGAGAAGCGTTCGTCCTGTGGTCATCGAGAAAGGCACGACAACCCACGCGAGGCCGCCTCCCTAGTGCGGACTCCAACCACCGAACGGTAAGGAGAGCAGTCCATGGCAACGTCGTATCTGTCCCCCGGCGTCTATATCGAGGAGGTCGACCGCGGTTCGAAGCCCATCGAAGCAGTCGGGACTTCGACCTGCGCGTTCATCGGCGAGTCGTCCGTCGGCCCCACCAACGAGGCAGTGCTGGTCACCAACTGGGCGCAGTTCACCCGGACCTTCGGCGACTTCCAGCACTCCACCTACCTCGCGCACTCCGTCTACGGCTTCTTCAACAACGGCGGCACCAAGGCATTCGTCTGCAACGTCTCGCCGAAGACCGTCAGCGCCGAGCAGGCGGCGAAGGACGCCGAGAAGAAGGAGTCCGAGTCGAAGAAGGCAGCCGAAGGCGGCAAGCCGGCCACCCCGGCAACTGCCGCGCCTGCGGCGGCCGCATCGGCAGCGAGCCCCGCGCTGTTCATCGGCAAGGACGAGGGCCCCGGCCGTCGCACCGGCCTCAACGTGTTCAACGACATCCCCGAGATCTCGCTGGTCTGCGCGCCCGGCCAGAGCGATCCGGCGATCCAGGACGCGGTCATCTCGCACTGCGAGAACAACAAGTACCGCTTCGCGATCCTCGACTCGGCTGAGGAGCTGGGCAGGGATGGCATCGCAAAGATGCCCAAGCCGCGCGACTCGCAGTACGCGGCGTATTACTTCCCCTGGATCCAGGTCTACGACCCCGAGAAGGGCAACGTCTACGTGCCGCCCTCCGGCCACATGGCGGGCATCTACGCGCGGAGCGACGCGGAGCGCGGCGTGCACAAGGCGCCGGCGAACGAGATCGTCCGCGGAGCGCTGGGGCTGCGCTACAGCATCAGCCGGCCCGAGCAGGACTTCATGAACCCGCGCGGCATCAACTGCATCCGCAACATGGGTGACCGCGGCATCCGCGTGTGGGGCGCCCGCACCGTCTCCAGCGATCCGTCGTGGAGGTACATCAACGTCCGCCGCCTGTTCCTGATGGTCGAGCAGTCGATCGAGATCGGGACGCAGTGGGTGGTGTTCGAGCCGAACGACGAGACGCTGTGGAAGCGCGTGACGCGCAACATCTACGCGTTCCTGCTGCGCGTCTACAACTCGGGCGCCTTGATGGGCAAGACGCCGGAGGAGGCGTTCTTCGTCAAGTGCGACGCCGAGACCAATCCGCCCGAGGTCGTCGACGCCGGCCAGATGGTCTGCGAGATCGGCATCGCGCCCGTGAAGCCGGCCGAGTTCGTGATCTTCCGCATCGGCCAGATGGCGGGCCAGAGCAAGTAGCAATGAGGGGTGGGGAGGCTCCCCGGACGGGAGCCTCCCTCAATTTCACCAACCAATCCCGCAAGGGAGCAGGCAAACAGGAGAAGGACGATGCCAGGATGGGCCAGGGCAGAGAAGAGCGGTGAGAAGGGCGGCGACCACAACCTCAGCAGCCACTTCGATCTCGAGATCGAAGGCACCCGGCAGAAGGGCGTGACCTCGGTTACGGGTCTCGAGAACGCGCTCCAGACGGTCGACTTCGTCAACGGCAACGACACGACCGTGCGCTCGCGCGTCGCGCGCAACAAGTCCGGCAACCTGGTCGCGCGGCGGCACTACACCTCGGGCGACGACGACTGGGTGCAGTACTTCCAGATGCACCAGAAGGGCGACACCAAGCGGGGGACCGCCAGCGTGATCCTGAAGAACATGGCGGGCGAGGATACCGGCCGGTTCGACCTGATGGAGGTGCAGCCGATCCGCTGGAAGCTCGGCGACCTCAAGTCGGATCAGTCCGGCAACCTCGAGGAGGAGCTGGAGCTGAAGTTCGAGACGGTGAAGTACACGTCGATGGCGAAGTAGCCGGCGGCGGGGGGAATACACCGGACCCGGAGGGCGCTCCGCCAGAGGCGGGGGCCCTCGGGCCTGAACCGACGACCGACTTCCTGCAAAGGGCATCCGCGCGATGGCGTTCAAGACCGAATTCGAGTTCACCCTCCCCAAGGGCTACGTCGACGAGAAAGGAAATCTGCATCGCAAGGGCGTGATGCGGCTGGCGACGGCGAAGGACGAGATCATCCCGTTGCAGGACTTCCGGGTGAAGAACAACCGGGCATACCTGGTGATCATCCTGCTCTCGCGCGTCATCACCAAGCTGGGCGAGCTCGATTCCGCCTCGATCAATCCGGGCGTGGTCGAGTCGCTCTTCTCCGCCGACCTGTCGTACCTGCAGGAGTTCTACCGGCAGATCAACGAGAGCGGCACGGCGAACGTGAGCGCGAAGTGCCCCGGCTGCGGCCAGGAGTTCCAGGTCGACATCGGCAGCGGGGCGACCGCGCTGGGGGAATCATAAGCTACCCGCTGGACAAGCTCGCCGGCGAGGTAGCCTACATCGCCTATCATTTCCACTGGCACATGGACGACATCCTCGAGATGGAGCACGACGAGCGGCACATGTGGATCGAGGAGATCAGCAAGATCAACAAGAAGATCAACGACGCGTCGAAGAACCCCTCCGAAGGTGGAGGGGTGGGCTAAAGGACCCGCTGCCAGCCGCGGGAGGACGAATGCCGAGCCTGTACAAATCACCGGGCGTCCACATCGAATCGGCCGGCGACCGCTACGTCCCGCTCGAGGCGGTGGAGACGGGCGTCACCGCCTTCCTGGGCGTGACGCTTTCGGGGCCGCGGCAGCAGCCGGTGCGCATCGGCTCCTTCGAGCAGTTCGAGAAGGTCTTCGGCGACGACCCGGGTTTCTTCTCCGCCGGCGTGCGCGGGTTCTTCGAGAACGGCGGCCGGACCGCGTACATCGTGAACGTGGAGCCGGAAGGCGGGCTGGACGCGACCCCGGACGATTACATCGGCGCGATGGGCGCCGAGTGGCGCGGCCTGCGCGCGCTGGAGCGGCTCGACGACGTCGACCTGCTCGCCGCGCCCGATCTGATGCAGCAGTACGGCAGGTCGATGGGCTTCACCGAGCCGGAGCACGTCCTCGCGGTGCAGCGCGCGATGGTCGACCACTGCGAGCGCATGCACGACCGGATGGCGCTGCTCGACGCGCTGCCGGGGATGGACGTGCTCGCCGCGGTCGAGTGGCGCGGCCATTTCGATTCCAGCCACGCTGCGTTCTACTTCCCCTGGATCCGCATCCGCCGCGGCGAGGACGTGCTCCCGCCGGTGCCGCCCTCCGGGCACATCGCCGGCTCGATCGCGCGCAACGACGAGCTCGAGGGCGTGCACCGCGCGCCGGCGAATCAGCCGCTGCAGGGGCTGGTCGACGTCGCCCAGCGCATCCGCAAGCGCGACCGCGATTGGGCCTTCGATCACCGCGTCAACACGCTGGTGACGTTCCCCGGCCGCGGCATCCGCATCTGGGGCGCGCGGACGCTGTCCTCGGACCAGGCCTTCAACCAGATCAACGTGCGCCGCACCTTCATCCTGGTGCGCAAGAGCGTCGAGCGCTTCTCGCAATGGGTCGTCTTCGAGCCCAACGAGCCGGCTTTGTGGAAGAGGCTCGTCACGCCCATCGACGCATTCCTCGATGGTTTGTGGCACAAGGGCGCGCTCCTCGGCGCCAGCGCGGGCGAGGCCTTCTACATCAAGTGCGACGAGGAGACGAACCCGCCCGAGTCGCGCGACGCCGGGCAGCTCCTCTGCGAGATCGGCATCGCGCCGGTGCGGCCTGCGGAGTTCATCGTCGTGCGCATCCACCAGTTCACCCGCGAGCGCACCGATCAGGCGAACGCGGAAGTCGTCGCTCCGCAGGCGGTAGCCGGTTAGACAGGAGAGTGTCCGCGATGGGCAAGACAGGGGAGCGCAGGGACCACGAGCTCGTCAGTCACTTCCACGTCGAGATCGAGGGGATCGACGGCGCCGCATTCACCAAGTGCACCGGCCTCAAGACCGAGACCGAGGTGTTCGAGCTGCAGGAGGGCGGCGAGAACTCGGTGGTGCGCAAGCTCATCGGGCAGTCCCGCGCCAGCAACATCGTCCTCACCGCCGGATTCGTGCACGCAGCGTCGCTCTACGGCTGGCGCGACCAGGTGGTGAGCTCCGGCGAGAAGGTCCGCAAGAGCGGCTCGATCATCCAGTACGACGAGAAGATGAACGAGGTCACTCGCTGGAGGTTTTTCAACGCTTTCCCCGTCCGCTGGGAGATGGGCGAGTTCGACTCGATGGGCAGCGCGGCGCAGTGCGAGATCCTCGAGCTCGCGGTCGAGTCGATCAAGAAGGGCTAGCGGCAGGGCCTTCCGGGGTGGCGATGTCCGAGAACGCGACCGAGCTGGCCGGACCCTCGCTGGAGGACATCCTCTGGCGCGCGATGGACCGGTTCGCCGAAGCACCGGCGGTCCTCGACGCGGAGGAGTTCGCCGCGCACATCGCCGGCGCGTTCGCCGGCGAGCTGCCGGAGGAAACGTTCGTCGCGCGCTTCATCGAAGGCAACCCCGAGCTCGCGCGCAAGGCGGACATGGCGGAGGCGATCGTCCGCTCCACGTCCTCGCGGCTGCACGTCTACCAGTTCGACCTGGCCCACCTCGACTACGTCGTGATCGAGGAGGAGCAGCAGGTCGTGGTGGTGAGCGACTTCGGCCAGTTCGCGCTCGCCAACGACCGTCCCGCGCAGCAGGCCATCGCGGCGGCCGTCGTCCGCGACCGCAGCGGGGTCGAGCAGCGCGCGGTCGCTCGATCCTCCTCCGAGCCTCGCGCGTACCTGGTGCGCCAGGATGGGGACCTGGTCGTCCTCGACGTGCAGAAGCTGGCGGCGGCCATCGCGCGCCTGCCGGTTCGCCAGGTGTCGGCGCCCTCGGTGGAAAGCCCTCCCCTCCGGCTGCGTCCCTTCGAGGCCCGGCGTCGGCGCATGGCGCCGCGCAGCGAGGCGCGGGCGCTCCGCGAGAATGACCGGCGCATGTCGCTGCCGGTCCCTCCGGCTGCGCCCCGCGGCGCGATGGAGGGCGGAGCGAACGTCGATGCGCGCCCGAGCACCGCCGCGCCGGCGGTATTCGTGCTGCTGCCGGACGGCTCGCTGGCGCGGCCGGAGATGGGTTCCGCGGCGCGCTGGCGGCGCATGGTGTCCGACTGGACGCTGCGCGCGGGTCTCCTCGCCGCCTCGGGCACGCCAGCCTCCGTATCCGGCGCGCAGAGATTCACGGTGGAAGCGGGGAAGGTGACCGCGGTCTTCAGCGGCGGCGAGCCCAGGCTCGGGCCGGGAAGGCTCGGCGAAACGGCGGCGGCGCGCGCCGACGGCGTCGTGGCCGCCCGAGCTGACTTCGCCCCGGTGCGCGTCCTCGCCGACGACGAGCTGGCCCAGGCAGTCGTCGCGGGCGCGGCGAAGATCGTCGCCGGATGGACTGCTCCTGTGTCCACGCCCGCGGGCACGATGGACCGCTACTGGATGCAGCCCGAGACGGTCTTCTTGCCCAGCGCGGACGATCGCGAGCTGGTGGCGCGGACCGATCCCTCGGCGGGACTCGATGCTCCCGTCGAGCCTCGAATGGTCGCGTCCGGGCAGGCGCTGCAGCTCGGCCAGATCACCGGCGATCCGTGGGCCGACTGGGCCCTGCAGGTCGCCGGGACCGGCGGGGCTGCTCCGCTCGCGGCGAGCGCGCTGCGCCGGCGTGCGCCGAGCGAAATCCGCGTGCACGGCGAGCCGGTGGTCGCGTTCCGCGCGCCCGACGGCACCGTCTTGATGAACGGCGAGGGCGGCCCCGTTCGCCTCGCCGCGATCGACAGGTCCCGGGTTGGGGAGTCCGCAGTCGGCGCCGTGTCGGGGGGCGTGGCGCCGCCGGAAACGAGCGACGCGAGCAGCCGGCGCGGCACCCGACTCGCCCCGCGCGCCGGCGCGCTGCCGGCTCCGGCCCTGGCGACGCTCCGACTCGCGCTCGAGCGGACAGCCCGTGCGGGGGGCTACAAGCTTCCCGTCGCGGAGCTCCTCGCCGCGCCCGACGCGGTGGAGGTCGGGCGGGCGCTGCCGATCCCGGCAGACGATTCGCGCCATGGCGCAGCTTCGCTGGCGGCCGCGGCATTTCTCCGCGGTGGTCCCGGGGGGAAGGTCGCGCGCCTCGTGCTCTCGATGCCCTTCCCGAATCCGGGCGAGATTCACGTCGGGACGGATCTCTCGGACGCGCTCGGCGCGTACCTCTCCGCAATGGTCGTGCCTTCCGCTCACGTGCGGGCGGCGTCCGCGACGGCGCCTCGCCGCGGAATCCTGCGGCCTGGGCCAGTTGCCGAGGCCGCCGTCTCCCGTACTGGAGAGCTCCATGCGCTCGCGGTCGTGCACGCGCGGCGCGCACAGGCCGAGCTGGCGACCGCCGCGGCGTTCCCCGCCGCGATGGAGATTTTGCCCGCGTTTCCGCCGCTCCTGCGGCGCGCCGTTCTCACCTCGGGCGAGTTCAGCCCCCGGCCAGGGGCGCCGGTGCCGGCGCCCATCCGGCATCTCGCGCTGGGCGCTCCCTTCTCGCCCCCCGAGCTGGCCGTTGCCGGGCCCGAGGAGACGAAGGCGACGCGGCCGCTCGGACCGGGGGAGGACGAGATCGTAATCCCGATGCCGCTGTGGACGCAGATGGGCCGCGGGC
>JBJMQJ010000143.1:0-3029 GCA_045802765.1 Myxococcales bacterium | reverse complement strand
CGGCGACGTGAAGGTGCGCGGCACCCCGGGCGACGGCTGCGCTCTCACCATGGATCTTCCGCTCACTCCGGATCCGTAGGTCCTTTTTCAGCACCGCTGCACGTCGACCAGCCGCGCGGACAGACCCTTGCGGATGGCGCCCGTCCTGGCCAATCTGGGAAGAGCCGTGGCCACGTGAACGGAGGGTGAAGTGGCCGACCCCGCCGACCGCAAGATCGTCGCCATCTTCAATACCAATCCCGAGGTGCTGGACCTCGTCCGCGAAGCCTTGCAAGACGCCGGGTATGCGACGGTGGTCGCCCACGTCGACGATTTGAAGCGCGGCCGCATCGACCTGGTCGAGTTCGTCGAGCAGCACCACCCCGACGTGATCGTCTACGACGTCGCCCCACCGTACGACACCAACTGGACCTTCCTGCGGGTGATGCGGAACTCGAAGGTGATGCACGGTCGCGCGTTCGTGGTGACCACCACGAACAAGAAGGCGCTCGACGAGCTGATCGGGCCGTCCGACGTGGTCGAGCTGCTCTGCAAGCCGTACGATCTGGAGCAGATCGTCCAGTCGGTGAACCACGCCTTGAGCACGCAGGTAGCGCCTGCAGCCACGGCCTAGACGGCTTGCGGCTCGCGGAAAAGATTCCTTCACAGTGCTCGGGCTGTGTGAGGCACGAGCCGCAAGCCGTTACGTGCCCTTTTTCAGCTCGGTGAGGATCAGGCGGGCGATCGCCTTGAGCGTGTCGTAGACCCCGTCGCCCTTGGGAGCGACCGCCTCGAAATCGGGGACGCCGCGCGGATTCAACAGGCCGCGCAGCTCGTCCAGCGGCGCGGCATTGGGGAGGTCGCGCTTGTTGTACTGGATGACGTACGGGATCTTGTCCAGGTCGTAGCCTTGCTCGGCCAGGTTGGTGCGCAGGTTCTCCACCGATTCGACGTTCGCCTCGGTGCGCTCGACCTGGCTGTCGGCGACGAAGACCACGCCGTCGACGCCCTTCAGGATCAGCTTGCGGGACGCGTCGTAGAAGACCTGGCCGGGCACCGTGTAGAGGTGGAAGCGCGTCTTGAACCCGCGGATCTCGCCGAGCGAGAGGGGCAGGAAGTCGAAGAAGAGAGTGCGCTCCGTCTCGGTCGCGAGGGAGATCATCTTCCCCTTCGCGTTCTGGTTGGTGTTCGCATAGATGTACTGGAGGTTCGTCGTCTTTCCGCACAGGCCGGGGCCGTAATAGACGATCTTGCAGTTGATCTCGCGCGAGCTGTAGTTGATGAAAGACATTCCGGCGGCGCCCCTTACTCGCTGAAGAGGTTGTCGATGTCGTCGTCGGTGATCTCGGCGAACGGCGAGCCGGCGCCGGGCACTTGCACCTTCTTCAGGAGCCCGTCGAAGATCTTGTTCAGCTCGTCGGACGCCTTCTTCACGCGCAGCCGGACCAGGCCCAGCGAGCTGCGCGTGTCGAAGATGACCACCAGGATGACCCGGCCGCCGATCACGGAAATGTGGAGGTTGTCGCGCTCTCCCTCGTGAAAGAGGATGGAGAATTCCTTCTCGCCGATGAGCTTGGCGAGCCCGCCGGTGGCGGCGATGTTCCCCGCGGTGAGCGAGGCGAGCGAGGTGGTGTCCAGATCCTGCGTGGCCCCGACGGACGCGATCAGCTGGCCGTTCTTGTCGACGAGGAAGACGATCTTCGCGTTTGCTTCGCGCGCCAGGCGCTCGCAGACCGCGCTGATCTGTTGGAACTCCTCGTCGTACATGACCATCTGCGGCTGCATTCGCTTTAGACCTCGCCGAGTTGGATCGGTGCGTCGACGCTAACAGAGCGACACACCCCGAGCAAGATTGCGGATTTCGGCGTTTTCAGGCGCGCTGGTGCGACGCGGGACTACACTTCGCGACGCCCGGAAAGCGCGCGCGCGAGCGTGACCTGATCGGCGTACTCGAGCGCGCCACCCATGGGCATCCCCTGCGCGATCCGCGTGACGCGCACGCCCAATGGCTTGATCAATCGCGTGAGATATAGCGCGGTGGCCTCGCCTTCGACGGTCGGATCGGTGGCGACGATCACTTCCTGCACATCGCCGTGCAGCCGGGAGAGCAGCTCCTTCAGCTTCAGCTGATCGGGACCGATGCCGTCGAGCGGCGAGAGCGCGCCGTGCAGCACGTGGTAGCGGCCGCCGAACTCGCGGGTGCGCTCCACCGCGAGGAGGTCAGGCACCGACTCGACGACGCAGATGGTCTTCGCGTCGCGTTGCGTGTCGGCGCAGATTCCGCAGGGATCCTGCGCGGTCAGGTTGCAGCACGTCGAGCACAGCCGCACCTCGCGCTCGAGCGACGAGAGCGCGTCCGCCAGATCGCGGGCGTACTCGGGCGGCGACTCGAGGATGTGGAAGGCGAGCCGCTGCGCGGTCTTCTCTCCGACCCCGGGAAGCTTCGCCAGCAGCACCGTCAGCCGCGCGATCGGATCCGCTGCTTTCATGTGCGCTCTTGGACCGCCAGCCAGAAACCGCCCGCCGCCACGCGCGTCAAGGCACCATCCCAGGGAACATGTCCTTGAGGTTTGCCAAGGGGCCGCCCTGCGCCTGCGCCAGCTGCTGCGCCGCGCGCAGCGCCGAGTTGACCGCGGCGAGCACCAGGTCCTCGAGCATGGCCACATCGTTTGGATCGACGACCTTCTGATCGATCTGCACCTTGAGCAGCTCGCCCTTCCCGTTGGCTGTGACGATCACCATGCCGCCGCCGGCCGTGCCGGTCACTTCCTTGCGGGCCAGCTCCTCCTGCGCCCGCTTCATCTGCTCCTGGATCTGTTGCGCCTGCTGGAAAAGCGCGTTCAGGTCGAAGCCCGCCATCGCCTACTCCTCGCCGAGGTCCCTCACATCTTCGATCTCGCCGCCTAGAAGTTCCACCGCCGACCGGACCGCCGGGTGCTCGCGCCCCGCCTTGAGCCGCTGGCCACGCCTCTCCGAGCGAGCCCGCTCCTTCTCGTCATGCAGGCTGGAAGGGGCCGCCTCGGGCGCCTGCTGGATGCGCAGCGAGATCT
>JBJMQJ010000142.1:0-7069 GCA_045802765.1 Myxococcales bacterium | reverse complement strand
GCCGAAGGCGGCGCGGGTCGAGCTGGCGAGACCGACGCGGACGACAGGCAACATGACGGGCTCCCTTCTCTAACCACCACAAGCGGGTGTTGACAGTTATATACGACCGGTCTATCTAACCTGTCAAGTGCCTCTTTGGAGGTTGCATGCCTGAAGCGATGCGCGCCGGGCAGTTCCGGTTCGAGTTCATCGGCGGCGAGCCGTGCCTCGACTTCACCAACACCGTCGGCGGCGACCGCCGGGTCGAGCCCAACGAGCACTTGCACGGCTACCCCGACCTGATCGCCTGGGCGCGGCAGGGCGACCTGCTTTCGCCCGCCCATGCGCGCGCCCTGCTGCTGCGCGCCCAGCGCGAGCCGGTTCGCGCAGCCGAGGCGCTGGCCGCGGCGGTCGAGCTGCGCGAGGCGCTCTTCGAGATCTTCTTCGCGCTGGCGGAAGGGAAGCGGCCCCCGCCGCAGCACCTCGAGGTCCTCAACCGCGCGCTCGCCGACGCGCTGCCGCATCGGCGCGTCTCGCAGACCGGCCGGGGGTTCTCGCTGGGCTGGGACGACTCGGACGATCTCCGCCGCATGCTGTGGCCGGTCGCGCTCTCCGCCGCGGAGCTGCTGACGGGGGAGCACGGCTCGCCGGTCAAGCTGTGCGGAATGCGGGAGACCACCGGGTGCAGCTGGCTGTTCGTGGACGAGAGCCGCAACGGATCGCGGAGGTGGTGCAGCATGAAAGACTGCGGCAACCGCGCCAAGGCCCGGCGCCATTATGAGCGGGTCAAGAAGGGCTAAGCTCGCACGTCGCTTGACCATCTCGCTGCACCTCTGCTACCGCGCGCGAGGTGCCGCCGCACACGAGCGAAAACGGACCGGCGGCGCCCGCCCCCGCCGCCAGCCAGCCGCCGCGCGAGGGGACGTTCCTCTTCCTTTCCGACCTGCTCGGCCTCGCGGTCGCCGGCGGGAACGGCGAGCGGCTGGGCACGCTCGTCGATCTACTCGCCGACGCAGCCGGCGCGTACCCCCGGGTGAAGGCGCTGCGCGTGCGGACGCGCCGGGGCGGCGAGGTGAAGCGGGTCGATTGGGACGACGTGGAGGGCTGGGACGGACGCGGCGTACGGCTCAAGCGCGGCGCGGAGGCGCTGCGGCCGCTGCAGCTCCTCTCCAGCGAGATCCCGCTCGCCCAGGACGTCCTCGACCGGCAGATCGTCGACACCGACGACGCGAAGGTCGAGCGGGTCAACGATCTCCACCTGCTGCGCGCGCGCGGCGAGCTGCGCGTCGCCCACGTGGACGTCGGCTTCCGCGGCCTGGTGCGCCGCATGGGCTGGCAGCGCCTCGTCGACGCGCTGGTGCGCCGCCTCAAGCCCGCGGCGCCGTACCTGCGCACCGACAAGCTGGTCTCCTGGAAGCACGTGCAGCCCCTCGCGGCGGGGTCGCCCCGGGTCCGGCTCGACCTCTCGCGGGCCGCGCTCTCCGAGATCCACCCCGCCGACCTCGCCGAGATCCTCGAGGACCTCGACCGGCGCGAGCGCGCGGTGCTCTTCCGCGAGCTCCCCGTCGAGGCGGCCGCGGACGCGCTCGAGGAGGTCCAGCCCGAGCTGCAGCGCGAGCTGCTCCACGCGCTGGAGCCCGACAAGGCCGCCGACGTGCTGGAGGAGATGCAGGCGGACGACGCGGCCGACCTGCTCGCCGACCTGCCCCGCGAAGAGTCCGCCGAGCTGCTCGCCGAGATGGAGCCGTCCGAGGCGCGCGAGGTCGAGCGGCTCCTCACCTACGACGAGGACAGCGCGGGCGGCATGATGAACCCGGAATTCCTCCGCCTCTCGCCCGAGCTGACCGCGGGGCAGGCGCTGGACCAGGTGCGCGCCCAGGCGGAGAACATCGCGCACCTGCACGACGCGTTCGTGCTCGGCCCGGAAGGAAAGCTCGCGGGCGTGCTCTCGCTGCGCGACATCATCGTCGCCAGGCCGGAGAGCCGCGTGCTGGGCCTGATGCACGACCACCCGGCGCCGCTGCGTCCCGACGATCGGGCGCGGAAAGTCGCCGAGCTGGCCGCCAAGTACAACCTCTTCTCGCTGCCGGTGGAGGACGAGGCGGGAAAGCTCCTCGGCGTCGTCACGGTGGACGACGTCCTGGAGAAGGTGCTGCATGGCTGAATCGAGGGCCGAGGTGCGCGCTACGCCCTCGGGCGGCGTGCGGCCGCTGCGCTCGGGCTGGGCGCGCGTCGCGCTGGTCGCGTCGGTGGTCGGCCCGGGCATCATCACCGCGAACGTCGACAACGACGCCGGCGGGATCGCCACCTATTCGCAGGCGGGGGCCGATTTCGGGTACGGGCTGCTGTGGACGCTCGTTCCCATCACCTTCGCGCTCATCCTGGTGCAGGAGATGACCGCGCGCATGGGTGTGGTCACCGGGAAGGGCCTCGCGGACCTGATCCGCGAGCGGTTCGGCGTGAAGACCACCTTCTTCGTCATGCTCGCGCTGGTCGTCGCGAACCTCGGCAACACGGTGGCGGAGTTCGCGGGCGTCGCCGGATCGCTGGAGATCTTCGGCGTTCCGCGGTGGGTCTCCGTGCCGGCCGCCGCCCTGCTGGTTTGGGTGCTGGTGGTGAAGGGGACCGCGCGCATCGTCGAACGGGTGTTCCTCGCCGCCTGCGTGTTCTACGTCGCGTACATCGTCGCCGGCTTTCTCGCGCGACCCGATTGGGGCGAGGTCGCGCGCGGCACGCTCGTCCCCGCGCTGCCGTTCACCGCGCCGGCAGTGACCATGGTGGTCACGCTGGTGGGCACCACCATCGCGCCCTGGATGCAGTTCTACCTGCAGTCCGCGATCGTGGAGAAAGGCGTGCGCACGGAGGACTATCCCCTGTCGCGCCTCGACGTAGTGGTCGGATGCATCGTCACCGACGTGGTCGCCTTCTTCATCGTGCTGGCGTGCGCCGCGACCATCCACAAGGCGGGCGGGCACATCGAGACGGCGAAGGACGCGGCGCTGGCGCTGCGCCCGCTGGCGGGAAGGTACGCCAGCGCTCTGTTCGCCTTCGGGCTGTTCAACGCCTCCGTCTTCGCCGCCAGCATCCTCCCTCTCGCCACCACCTACTACGTGTGCGAGGCGTTCGGATGGGAGAGCGGGATCGACAAGCGGCGCGACGAGGCCCCGCAGTTCTACATCCTCTACGCGGCCATGATCGTGCTGGGGGCGGGCCTGGTGCTCCTCCCGAACCTGCCGCTGCTCAGGATCATGTTGCTCTCGCAGACGGCGAACGGCGTCCTCCTGCCGTTCATCCTCGTCTACATGCTTCTCCTCGCGGGTGACGAGCGGCTGATGGGGCGCTACCGCAATGGCCGCTGGCTGTCGGCCGTCGCCTGGGCGACCACCGCGGTCCTCGTCTTCCTCACCGTGGCGATGCTCTGGTTGATGCTCAGGGGATAGCGAGGCTCTGGCGGCGCTCGGCCGCGGCGAGATCCCCGTGGCGCAAAAGCCGCGGGAGCACGTCGGCCGGACCGAAGCGAAGACGGGAAGCGTCGGCCGTCTCCGTGGCTTCCTCCACCTCGGTCCAGAGGAGGGGCATCGATACCCCCGGCAACCGCGTCGCGCGCAGCGAATAGGGCGCGATGGTCGACTTGTTGGGGTCGTTCTGTCCCCAGTCGATGAACACCTTGCCCGGCCGTCCCGCGCGCGCCATCCGGTCCGTCACCAGTCGCGGAGACGATTGCGCCAGCGCGCCAGCGACCTCGCGCGCGAATGCTTTCGTCCGATCGAACGTGGCCGTTCCGTCGAGCGGCACGAGGACGTGGAGTCCCTTGGCGCCAGAGGTCTTCACCACGGCGCCCAGCCCGAGCGCATCGAGGCGTTCGCGCAGCGCGAGCGCGACGGCGCAGCACTCCAGAAGGCCCGCGGGCACTCCCGGATCGAGGTCGAAGACGAGGCCGAGCGGCGCTGCGGGGCGATCCGCCAGCGCCAGCAAGGGATGCAGCTCGAGCGCGCCCGTGTTCGCGGCCCAGAGCAACGCGGCGGGCTCGTCGAGGACGCAATAGCGCAGGTCCTCGCCGCCGCGCGAAGCGGCGACGCGGGCGATGCGCAGCCATCCAGGGCTGCCGGGCGGACAATTCGTCTGGTACCAGCCGCGGCCCTCCACGCCGTCAGGGAACCGGGCGAGCGTCACGGGTCGACCGGCGACGTGCGGCAACAAGGCGGGTGCGACCGCGCGGTAGTAGGCGAGCAGATCGCGCTTGGTGAATCCCGCCGCTGGCCAGAGGAGCTTGTCGAGACTCGACACGCGCAGCGCGCGGCCAAAGGCCTCCATCTCGTGCGCGGTTCCGGTCATGGCGCGCCCAGCGCCTCGGCGGGTCGTGGCGGAAACACGGTGAGCTGAT
This sequence comes from Myxococcales bacterium, assembly GCA_045802765.1. Classification (GTDB taxonomy): domain Bacteria; phylum Myxococcota; class Myxococcia; order Myxococcales; family 40CM-4-68-19; genus VBKO01. Next base: position 2,706 of record JBJMQJ010000142.1, on the reverse strand, counting down.
CGAGCCCGCAGGAGCGCGGGTCCCGATCCGGCCGCCAGCGGACGAATCGCGCCGGATGGCGGAAGCGGCTTGCGTCCACCTGGTCGTACGCGACTTCGCAGACCAGCTCCGGCCGGACCGGCACCCAATCCTGGGACATCTCGCGCGGGTCCCAGCGGCCGGCCGATCCCGCCAGCCGGCCCACCGGGCTATGACCGAGGTTGAATCCGAGCTTCCACGGGTGGCCCGCCAAGGGGCAGGCGAGCCGCGACAGCTCGAGGAAGAGCTCCCGTCGCCGCGCGGCCGGGAAGCTCGAGGACACCCCGACGTGCCGGAGCACCTCGCCGTCGTAGAGCGCGAGGAGCAGCGAGGCGACCGACCGCGGATCGCGGCCGAGGCGGAAACCCGCCAGCACGCAGTCGGCCGTATGCTCCTTCTTCACTTTGATCATGGCGCGGCGGCCGGGCTGGTACGCGAGCGATGCGTGCTTGGCGACGACGCCGTCGAGGCCTTTGCCCTGGAACCGGTCCAACCACTCCTGCGCGACGGGCAGCTCGCGGGTCATGGAGGTGGCGACGAGACCCGGTCGTCGGGTTCCGAGCAGGTCCTCGAGTCGCTGCCGCCGCTCCTCGAAGGGGCGCTCCCGCAGGTCCTCTCCGGCAGAGGCGAGCACGTCGAAGGCGACGAAAGTGGCGGGAACCTCATCGGCCAGGCGTCGCACCCGCGAAGCCGACGGGTGCAACCGGCCGAGCAGCGCGGCGAAGTCGAATTCACCGGGGCCCGCGATCACCAGCTCGCCGTCGAGCACGCAGCCACCGCCGCCGAGGTTCCGCAGCGCGTCCTCCACTTCGGGGAAGTAGCGCGCGAGCGGCCGGTCGTGGCGGCTGCGCAGGTCGACTTGGGCCGCTACGAACGCGAGGCAGCGAAAGCCGTCCCATTTCGGTTCGTAGAGGTAATTCCCCACCGGCAGCTCGCGCGCCAGGCGGGCGAGCATCGGCTCGATCGGTGGCTCAAGCATGCTCCGGGGAGTGTTGCGCCGGGGCGGCGCGGCGCAACCGAATCACCGCGGCTGCTGGAGCAGCGCGGAAGCGGAGGCGAGCGGCAAGGCCCAGGCGCGGCGCGATTCAAGCAGCCCGGCCAGCTGCGCCGCGTCCATCGGGCGGGCGAAGTGGTATCCCTGCGCGTAGTCGCAGCGCAGGAGCTGGAGCTGCGCCACCTGCGCGGCGGTCTCCACGCCCTCCGCGACGACGTCCATGCCGAGCGCGCGCGCCAGCGAGAGGATGGTGCGCACGATCTCGGCGTGCTTGCCGGAGCTGTCGATGCGCGCGACGAACGAGCGGTCCAGCTTCAACGTATCGAAGCGGAAGTTGTGCAGGTACGAGAGCGACGAGTACCCCGTGCCGAAGTCGTCGAGCAGGAGGTGCACGCCCAGCGCCTTGATCTGGGCGAGCAGGAGCGAGGCGGGCCCGGCGTTCTCCATGATTACGCTCTCGGTGACCTCCAGCCGCAGCCGATGCGGCTCGAGCCCGCTCTGCTGCAGCGCGGAGCGCACCTGCTCGAGCAGCTCGGCCCGGAGGAGCTGGCGGGCGGAGAGGTTCACGCTCACCGCGATGGGCGCGCTCCTCGGGAGCCGATCGGCGAACCCGCGCGCCGCCTTGCACGACTCGCGCAGCACCCATTCGCCGATGGGGACGATGAGGCCTGTCTCCTCGGCGGCGGGGATGAACTCGGCGGGGGGGATCCGGCCGCGCTTGGGGTGCTGCCATTCGACCAGCGCCTCGCACCCGGAGATGAGCCCGGTTGCGAGCGACACGATGGGTTGGAAGACGACGCGCAGCTCGTTGCGCTCCAGCGCCCGGTACAGGTCGGTCTCCAGCTGGAGCTGCGCGCGGGCGTGCGCGTGCATCGCCGGATGGAAGACGGCATGGCGCGCGCGTCCCAATTGCTTGGCCCGGTACATGGCGGTGTCGGCATCGCGGAGCAGCTCCTCGGGCCGCGTGTAGCCCTGCCCTCCGACGGCGATCCCGATGCTCGCGGTCGCGAACACCTCGACTCCTCCCAGGTCGTGCGCCGCGGCCAGCTCGGCCTGGATGCGCTCCGCGTGGCGCGCCGGGTCCTCCGGCGAGCCGTAATCCTCGAGGAGAAGGGCGAACTCGTCTCCGCCCAGGCGCGCCACCGTGTCGCCGGGCCGGATGCATTCGAGGAGCCGCTTGCCCACCGAGACGAGGAGCCGGTCGCCCATCGCGTGGCCCAGGCTTTCGTTGATGTTCTTGAAGCGGTCCACGTCGAGGAACAAGACCGCGAAGCGCAGCTCCGGCTTGCGCTGCTGGAACGCCATCGCCTGCCGGAGCCTGTCCATGAAGAGCGATCGGTTGGGCAGCCCGGTCAGCGCATCGTGGAGCGCGTCGTGCAGCAGCTTCTCCTCCGCTTCCTTGCGCTCGGTGACGTCGGTCTGCGACCCGGCCATCCGCGTCGCCTTGCCCTGGGGGTCGCGCACCGCGGTGCCCCGCAAGAGGACCCAGCGCCACGTTCCGTCGGCGTGGCGGATGCGGTGCTCCACTTCGAGGTTCGCCGTGTCGCCGGAGAGGTGACGCGCCACCTCGCCCGAGAGGCGGTCGCGGTCGTCCGGGTGCACACGCCCGAACCACGCCTCGGGGTCTCCGCCCAGCTCGTCCTCGCGCAGGCCGAGCATCTGCTTCCAGCGCGGCGAGAAGTACACGCGGTTCG
>JBJMQJ010000141.1:0-4305 GCA_045802765.1 Myxococcales bacterium | reverse complement strand
CCTCGGCGGGCATCCTGGGCGGCTGGTCGAAGGCCCTCGCCGCCTGCCAGTTCAACGATACTTTCGGCATGCTCGCCTTGCAGAAGCCCGTCCTGGGGGCGCGGCCCACCCGTTTCGGCTCCTCCCGCGCCTCGGAGACGGCGCAGACCGCCCACGGCTGACGCCAAAACGAATTCACCACGGAGCACACGGAGCTCACGGAGAAAACCTGGGTTTGGTTTGCTTTTAGCCGACTGAACTCCGTGTGCTCCGTGGTGCAGTCTCTTAGTCCAGGTCCGGCACGCCATCGAGGGTGGGGAGGCCGGGGGATTCGACGGCGCGGGCGCCGCACCAGTTGCCGAGGAGGGCGCTGCGGGACGGTGGCCAGCCACGGAGGAGGCCGACGGCGAAACCCGCCAGGAAGCAGTCGCCGGCGCCGGTGGGATCGACTTCGCGAGCGGGGAAGGCAGAGATGTGTTGCTCGCCCGTCGCCGTGAGGATGGTGCAGCCGCGGGGGCCGTCCGTCAAAAGGATCGTGCAGGAGCGGCGTAACTGAGAGAGGTCCAGCGCCTCGGCTTCCGCGCGGCCCGCTTTCAAATAGTCGACGCGCTCCAGCGCTGCGAGCACGTCGGGCGTCGGCGCGCGGTGGAGGACGCGCCCGACCGGATCGAACGCGCGCACGAATCCTTGCGCGTCGGCGAGCAGCACGGCCGACAGCTCGCGAAGGCGCAGCAGCGTCGCCGCCGGGATCTCCCCGGCGACCGCCACGGCCAGCCCGACCGTGCACGTCTCGCACAAATCCTCGGGCGACAGCGGCGGGGCAGCGGCGCGCAGGGTGGCGATGCGCTCGCCCGTCCGGTAGTCGTCCAGGAAGCTGGTCGTCCGGGCGCCCGGAACGCGACGGGCAGGCGGCACCCGATCGGCGTAGCGGAAATCGTCCCCCACGTTGGCCACCACTGCAAAATCGATTTTCGCCGGGCGCAGCACGGCGCAGACGTACGCCGCGGATCCGCCCAGCTCGCTGCGCTCCTCGAATACCGTCAGGGGGACTGCAATTGGGGGACACCGTTGCATGGCGTCCCCACCAATGAGGGTGTCGTGCGAGTAGTTGCCGGCGACGACCACCTGGCGGTGCACGGGGACAGCGTTCAACAGACGACGCCCGACGCGCAACTCGCCTCGCACGGCGAGGCGGCGACCCTTGCGCTTGCAGGGACCCCTCCCCAGGTTGCATCCGGGCGCTCTCCGCGCGGGAGAGCTGTTTCCGAGCAGAATCGGCGCCGGGGGAGGCGGGCATGCGCAGCGCAATACGTCGCGTCGCGTTCGTCGGGGATCTCGAGCTGTCGGTGACCGAAGCGCTGCGCGCCCAGGGCTGCCGCGTCGAGCGCATCGACGGCGCGTCGGTGGTCGGCGTCGCCCGCGATCTCATGTCGATCCGGCCCGCGGTGGTCCATGCGCGCTCCGCCCACCTCAAGGTCGGCCTGGTGGCGAGGCTGCTCAACGTTCCGCTCATCGTGCAGGCGGGTCGCGGCGATCTCAACGCGATCACCGCCCGCGCGGCGCGCGTCGCGGAGCGGACGCTCTGCGCGACCGTCTCGCTGCGCGAGGCGCTGGTGGAGCAAGGCGCGCCGGCGTCCAGCACCAGCGTGATGCGCGGCCTCCTCGACGAGAAGAGCGATCTGGCGGGCGGCGGCATCTTCCCGCCGGTCCTCGACCAGCGGATGCGCTGGGTGGTCGGCGCCGCGCCGTGCGACGGCCCGGATCGTGGGCACGCAGACCTCCTGCTCGCTTTCCTCTCGCTGGCACGGACGCGCCCCCGGCTCCACCTCCTGATTGCCGGAGCCGGCGCGACCGCGCGCGCGCTCCTGGCCCAGGCCGATCAGGCGGGGATGCGGAGCCGCGTGGTGACCCACCCGCTCTCGCTCGATCAGCTCCCCGGCGTCTTCAGCCGGGCGGCAGCGGTGGTGGCGCCGAGCCGCACCGCGAATCATCCGGATCCGATTCCGGAAGCCCTCGCCCTGGGCGCGCCGGTCGTCGCCACCGCCGTCGGGCAGCACCCCGGATGGATCCGCGAAGGCCGCACGGGCTTCCTGGTCCCGCCCCGGGCGCCGGCCGCGCTCGCCGCTCGCCTCGCACAGGTGGTGGACGATCCCGATCTGGCCCGACGGGTCGGCGCCGCGGCGCGGAAGGCGGCGATGGAGCTGACGAACCCGCAGCTGCTCGCGCTGGAGCTGGCGCGCTGCTGGGCGGCGGTATCGCGTCCGGCGCCGACCCCGTTCACCGGCCTCTACCTGCCGGAAGCTCCGCGTATTTGAGGGGACACCATCTTGATGGTGTCCCCCATCCGCAGCATTTCGATGGTGTCCCCCATCCGCAGCTGTCGGCTCCGGCTGCCGTCTTGCCGGCCGGACGGGCGCTGCACAGCTTCCTGGGCATTCCGGTTCCCACCATGGCCCCCGCGCCCAAACTGCTGATCGTCGGAGACTTCCCGCCGCCCTACGGGGGCGTCGCGGTGCATGTCGAGACGCTGCAGCGGGCCGTCCGTTCGCGGGGCGGCGAGTGCACGGTCCTGGACATTGGAAAGGGCCAGGTCCCGGCCGACGGCGTCGTCTCGGCGGGCAGCTACGCGAGCTTCACCGCCCGGCTGTTCGCGCACGCGCTGCGCGGATACCGGGTGCACGTGCACACCAGCGGAGCGAACCCGAAATCCTGGGCGCTCGCCGCGGCGTGCGCCGCGGCCGGGAAGGTCTCGCGCGTGCCTTCCCTCATCACCTTCCATTCCGGGCTCGGCCCCGGGTGGCTCGCCGAAGATCCGGCGCGGGCGCGCGTCGCGTGCGCGGTGGGGAATGCGTTCGGCCGCGTGGTGGCGGTCAGCGAGGAGATCCGCGAGGCGCTGCTCACGTGTGGAGTCGCGCGCAGCCGCATCGAGGTGCTGCCTGCCTTCTCCGGCACCTTCGTGCAGCCAGGCGCGCCGCCGCCCCGCTTCGCCGCGCTCCGCGAGGAAGCCGCTCCGCTCTACTGCGCGATGCTGGCGCCGGGCCCGGTCTATGGCGCCCAGGCGCTGCTGAGGGCGTTCGCCGAGGTGCACGCGTGGAACCCGCGCGCCCGGCTCGCCCTCTACGGGCCCGGCACGATGGAGCTGGACCTCGTCCGCTCGGCGGGCGCCGCGGCTGCGGCGATCCGCGCCTTCGGCGAGGTGCACCGGGCCGCGGCGCTCGCGCTCATCGGCGGCAGCGACGTGTTCGTTCGCCCCACGCTTGCCGACGGCGACTCGGTTTCGGTGCGCGAGGCAGTTGCGCTCGGCCGCGTGGTGGTCGCCACTTCCGTCGGCGCGCGACCTCGCGAGGCGCGCTTGGTCCCGCCGGGAGACTGGCGCGCGCTGGCCGAGGCGCTCCGCGAGGCCGGCGAGTCGCGCCCCGTGCTCCGTCTGGCGGGCGACAGCGAGGCCGGCGCGGACTGCATCGAACGCCTGCTGGCGCTCTACGGATTCGACGCTGCCGAGGAGCCGGCGCCCGCTCCTCCCCGGCCAGAGCGCTCGCGCCCGACGGTGGAGGGGCCCGCATGTGCGGCATCAGCGGCTTCCTGAACCGCGACCCCGCGCAGCCCGCCGACCGCGATCTGGTCGCGCGGATGACGGAGGTGATCGCGCACCGCGGGCCCGACGGAAGCGGCCTGCACGTCGACGGTCCGGTGGCGCTCGGCCACCGGCGGCTCTCGATCATCGATCTCTCGGCCGCCGGCGCGCAGCCGATGACGAACGAGGACGGCACCGTCTGGATCACCTTCAACGGCGAGATCTACAACTTCCTCGATCTGCGCAAAGAGCTCGAAGCGCGCGGCCACGCCTTCCGCAGCCATTGCGACACCGAGGTGCTGGTCCACGGGTACGAGGAGTGGGGCGAGGCGCTGCCGGAGCGGCTCTGCGGAATGTTCGCCTTCGCCATCTGGGACGCCCGCCGGCGGCGGCTGTTCCTCGCGCGCGATCGGCTGGGCAAGAAGCCGCTCTACTACCACCTCGGGCGCGAGCGGCTGTGTTTTGGCTCGGAGGTCAAGTCGCTGCTCTGCGATCCGGCGGTCCCGCGCGAGCTGGACGAGGAGGCGCTGGATCTCTACCTGAGCCTCCGCTACGTGCCGGCGGGACTGACGGCTTTCGCCCGAATCCACAAGCTGCCGCCCGCCTCGTGCGCCACGTACGAGAACGGCAAGCTGAGCGTGCGCCGCTACTGGCGGACCGTCTTCCCGCCCGAGCCCGACCTGCGCTCGGACGACGAGCTGGCCGCGGACTTCTGGGAGCGCCTGCGGCACGCCGTGAAGATCCGGCTCATG
>JBJMQJ010000140.1:0-4364 GCA_045802765.1 Myxococcales bacterium | reverse complement strand
CGGGTTCTACGAGCACGGGCGCGCCCTGCCCACCCTGGCCAGCGCCGATCCCGAGCCCTTCCTCTGGATTTCTCCCGCCGACGCGATCGCGCGCGGCATCGAGGACGGTTCGCCGATCCGCCTCTACAACGAGCGCGGCGAATTCCGCGCGCGTGCGCGCGTGACCGCGAAGATCCCCGACGGGACGGTGTGGATGCGCGATGGATGGGAGGGGCTCAATCGCCTGACGTCAGGCGAGCGCTCGATTCCCGACGACGCCGTGGACGTCTTCACCTTCTCCTCCGGGCAAGCCTCCTTCGACGCGAGGGTGGAAGTCGCCAAGACCTGAGACCGCTCGAGCGTAGGCCGGCCCGGTCCGTGGTAATCTCCAGCTACTCATGAAGGACATGACGGAGAAGCAGGCTCGGGCCGAGGCGGTCAGGCGCTGGGGACCCACGGGGACGATCACATTCCGGCCGTCGCGCACGATCAAGACCGAGCGGGGCCGGCTGGCGCGCTACTGCTGCATCGTGGGCAACGGCGACGGCCGATCGCCGTACGCCGTCCAGGGCCAGGGCAATACCTGGCGCGAGGCATTCGAGGACGCGGCGCGCGCAGAGAGCTGAACGAATGGTCGCCGATTCGGAACGCCGCATCGCGCTCTTCATCGACTTCGAGAACCTGGTGACCAACACCGGGATCAGCGCTGCTTCCTTCGACCTGCAACCCGCGATCGACCGCCTCCTCGAAAAAGGGAAGGTGGTCTTCCGCAGGGCGTACTGCGACTGGTCGCGCTTTCGCGAAGCCCCGCGCCGGCTGCACGACTTCGGCGTGGAGTTGATCGACGTGCCGCCCTCGACGCGCGCGGGGAAGAACGGCGCCGACATGCGCCTGGTCATCGACGCGCTCGAGCTGTGCTACGCCCGCGAGCACATCGACACCTTCGCCATCGCCTCGGGGGACAGCGACTTCTGCCCGCTCGCCTACAAGCTGCGCGAGAACAACCGCCTGGTCATCGGCCTCGGCGTGAAGGAGGCCACCTCTCCGCTCTTCGTCAAGGCGTGCGACGAGTTCGTCTACCTGAAGCCGCCGCGCAAGGAGAAGGCGCCCCGCGAGGGGGGTGAGGAGCGCGCCGCGCCGCGGACCTCCCGTGCCGCTCGCGCCGGTGGGTCCCAGGCGGCGGCAGACAAGAAGATCCCGCAGATTGCCCGGGACGTCGTGTCGAGCCTCCTCTCGCGCGCGACCGGTCCGCTGAATCCCTCGCTGATCAAGGAGACGATCGTTCGCAAGGAACCCGACTTCGACGAGCGGGAGCAGGGATTCTCGACCTTCAGCCGGCTGCTCCAGGCGATGGAGCGGCAGGGCTTGCTCAAGCGGCAGCAGCTCAACGGCCGGCAGTGGTACGTGCTTCCGCCGGACGCGCCGGCGTCGAGCTCGGAGAAATCCGACAGCGAGGCAGGCGACGTCGACACCTCCGACGACGCCTGAGCGTCTTTCTCGTTCAGGCCGCGGCGGACGCCCGTTCCGGGTGGACCGCCCTCTGCGGCGTCGCAATCTCGATGACGCCTGCCTTCTCGAGGAGCCGCATGACCTGCCAGGTGGGATCGATCTCGAACCAGCGCGCGGCGAAGTCGGGGCTCATCGGGTACTTGTGGTGGTTGTTCTGGAAGAGCTCGCCCATCGTCACCACGTCGAAGACCAGCGTGTTGCGCGAGCCGTCGCCGTTCTGGAAGTTGCGATAGCCGTACTTGTGGCCGCACCAGTTCACGATGGCGCCGTGGATGGGGCCGAGCACCCACTGCAAAGGCAGGAGCCCCCACTGCCACCAATGCGTCGCGAACACGAAGTAAGGCACCGAGTACAGCGCGCCCCAGGCGATGCGCATCACCCACGACTGCCCGAGCGTCTCGTCGAGGAGCTTCCATTCCGGATAGCCGCCGGCGAACCGCGCTTCAGGCTCCTCGCGACGGTAGGCGTAGGCGTCGTAGCGGTGCTTGGTGTGGAGCATCATCCGCAGCGCATCGCGAAAGAAGAGCGGCGAGTGCGGGTCTCGTTCCGTGTCGGAGAAGGCGTGGTGCTGCCGGTGCAGGATCGCGTAGCCGCGCGGGGACAGGTAGGAGGCGCCCTGGACGAGATAGGTGAGCAGGTGCAGCAGGCGCTCGGTGCGAGGCGAGACGGTGTACATCCGGTGCGCGGCGTACCGGTGTTGGAAGAAGCTCTGGAAGAACACGCTCGCGATCCAGTGACCGAAGAAAAACAGGTAAAGCATCAGGCCTCCGTGGCTGCACGCTGATCCACACCACGCCGGAGTCACCGGATGGTCATCGCAGCGCTGAATTCAGATTGGATTCAGGAGGCGGGCGGTTCGATTCGAGACATCCGGAACTGCCGGGTCCGGCGCTTCGAGCCGCCGGTGCGCGCCACGAGGCACGTCTCTCCCCGCGCCCGCCAGCACAGCGGCCTGAGCACCACCCCATAGACCAGTCCGTGGCCGTCGGCAGCGAGGTAGTGGCCCCTCACGCCATCGACCACCGAGACGGCGCCGGCGCTCGGCAGCCCGGTCGGCACATCGAGCGTCAACGTGTCGCCGGAGCGCTCCGACGTCTCGCCGCTCGCCAGGTCGATCACCGCGATGCGAGTCATGACCGCCCAGGCCGGTGCGGCGATCCGGCGGCGCGCGCCAGCAGCACGGCCCCCTTGCGCCGGCCATCAGTGGCGGAGGCGAGGACGAGCACGGCTGCGCAAATGACGAAGCTGCCGACCATCAGGATGGCGATCGTGGGGAGCACGGCTTTCCTTTCGCGGGTGCGCACCGACCTCGATGGCACCCCGGGACTATGCGCGCGACATCCCCCCAAAGCTCGCTGATCCGTCCTCACGGGGCGAGCTCCTATAGCATCCGAGCCCTCCCTTTGGCGCTGCGTTCGTCCGAGTGCAAAAGATTGCAAAATGACCGTGCTCACGAGCTCGGGAGGCGGTCAAGCGAGCTCGTTTTAACTCGCCTTTGCGAAGCAACACGCGTAAGACCCACGTTAGCGCTGGGCGCATCCCCTGCCCACGTCCTCGGGTCCTTCTGAACTAAGTCAGATCTGCCCGATCCATCCTGAAGACTTAGCCGACGCAATGCCTCGAGGAGGCCCACATGTACGCTCGAAATGTCCGCATGCAGCTGAAAGCCAACAGCAGCACGCAGTTCACGCAGACGCTCGAGAAGGAAGTCATTCCCTTGCTTCGAAAGCAGGACGGATTCCAGGACGAAGTGACGTTCATCGCCCCGGGTGGAGCGGAAGCGTTCGCGATCAGCTTCTGGCAATCGAAGGAGAAGGCGGAAGCCTACAGCCGCACGGGCTATCCGGAGGTGCTGAAGGCGCTGGCCAAAGTCGTCGAAGGAACTCCGCAGCTCCAGAACTACGAGGTCTCGAACTCGACGTTCCACAAGATCGCCGCTCGCGCCTAGCCGTTCGTTCGTCGGGGGCGGCGCAAGCCGCCCTCGTTTTCACCCTTCCGGCGGGCCGTCGGCGGCGCTTGCGGCTGATTCTGGCACCGAGACAGTCCTCGCCTGATCGGCCCACATCCGCAGGAGCCGGTCGCCCAAATCGAGCAGTTGAAAGGGCTTGATCATGACCAGCACGGGCGTGAGCTTGCCGTCCGAACGGAGCTGCTGCACGAAGGCGCTCCCGCTCATGGCGGGCTGGACCACGTCGTCGTATACGACCGCGGCCGCCTGCAAACCGTCGCGCAGCATCGCCAGGGCCTCATCACCGCCGGACGCGAATTGCGCGCGGTATCCGATCCGGTCGAGATAGCCAGAAAGCGTCGCGCGCGTGTCCGCGCTTTCGTCGACGACCAGCAGCCGTTGCCGTTGATTCATGGCGTCCCTCGCGAGTAAAGGATGGTAACCGCGCCGCCCGCCGCGCGCTGCGAATCCATTGTTTCGATCCGCCCGGAGCTCGAGCTTCTTCAGCATCGGGACCAACGACCTCATCCAGTACACGTTCGCGGCCGACCGGGAGAACGAAGACGTCGCTCACCTGTACCATCCGCATGACGCGGCCGGAGAGCGTCGTCAGGCCGGGACGGGCGATCCCAAGCCGCGCAACCAGCGCCAGTTCGCCGCGAGCGCGCTGCGCAGCGTGGGCTCGCAGCGGTAGCGGACTCCGTGCGTGCGGCACGTCGCCTCGACGATCCTGGCCAGCGCCGGATAATGTAGATGGCACACGCGCGGGAACAGGTGGTGCTCCACCTGGAAGTTGAGGCCACCCAGGTACCAGCCGAGCAGCGCGTTCGCCGGCGCGAAGTCCACCGTGGTCGCAACCTGGTGCTCCGCCCAGTCGGTCTCGACGCCGCCGCTACCGAGGAACTCGGCATCTCCCACGCAGTGGGCG
>JBJMQJ010000139.1:0-5087 GCA_045802765.1 Myxococcales bacterium | reverse complement strand
GGACTTCTGCGCGGCGGTGAGAGGCTTTTCGGTGTTCATGTGCATTCCTCCTTCAACCATTCGAATCGGTACGCCAGATCGGAGTCTCGAGTGCCAGAGTACGCGAGCTGGGGATTACCATCGCGAACGACTCGGTGTAACGGGCCGTTCGCAACGGTCCGCAGTCCACGGGATCGAAGCCCACGTCGGGGATGAGCTGACATTTCACGCCAGCCCCTTCAGCTTCTGCTCGCCGCGCGAGTAGCTGAAGACGACCTCGTGGCCCGCGCGCGAAGAGCGTGCCGAGCTTTCCGCCCGTCAGCCCCGCACCCAGAATGCCGACTCGCATGTGACGCTCCTTACGCTCCCGACAGTCGTCTCAGCGGCCGGTTCGCTTCTCCAGGCTCTCGGGATAGCGAGCGCCCTGCACGGTGATCTTCGAGGCCGCGTCGTCGATTTCGCGCAGATCGTCGGACGTGGGCTCGACGTCCGCTGCCCCGAGGTTCTCTTCGAGACGCTTCAGCTTCGTGGTGCCCGGGATGGGAACGATCCAGGGCTTCTGTGCGAGCAGCCACGAAAGGGCGATCTGCGCAGGCGTCGCCTTCTTCGCGGCAATCCTGGCAAGCGGATCGACCAGGGTCTGGTTCGCCTTGCGAGCCTCGGGCGCGAAGCGAGGAACGATGTTGCAGATCCTTCATTGCTCCCGCGACGTCCTCGATCGGCACCTCCGGATCGACACGGTATTGATAGAACAAGTCGATCGCATCGCCTTCAGCCGCTTGAGCGAGCCCTCCGCGACCTTCTTGATGTGCTCGGGGCGGCTGTCCATGCGACTCCAATGCGATTCGCCCTCGAATGCGGGTCTGAAACCGAATTTCGTCGCGATCGCCGCTTGCCCGTGGAACGGAGCGAGGGCCTCGCCCACGAGCTCCTCGTTCGTGAACGGACCGTAGATCTCGGCGGTGTCGAAGAACGTGACGCCGCGTTCGACCGCCGACCGGATCAGCGAGACCATCTCCTTCTTGTCCGCAGGCGGACCGTAGCCGAAGCTCATTCCCATACAGCCGAGGCCGATGGCCGCGACCTCGAGATTGCTCTTTCCGAGTTTGCGCTTCTGCATGGTTTGGCTGACCGGGTCCATCGAGCGGGACATTGAGCAGCGCCGGGCGGGAGAGTCCCCGCCCGGCGCGCGCCCCGTCAGGGAGCGGCGATCTCGATGGTGATCGAATGATTCGAAACTCCCGAGGGCGAAAGGCGCCCGGTGATCCCGATGGTGTGGTTGCCCACCGCCAACGAAGACGTCTTCAACGTCCAGACGTAGGTCGGGGCGGTGGTGTCGGTGCTCTGCAACACGCCGTCGAGATAGAACTCCATCTGTTGCACCGGGTTCCACCCGCTGCAGATGCCCTCGACAGCGATCGGGTCTCCCTGGCGAATGGTGAGCGGGCCGACCTTGACCGCCTCCTGGCTGCTCGCCCGGTACATGCGCGTGCTGACCAGCACGTTGCACGTGCGCGTGTTCAGATAGATCTCGCGCGTAGCCGTGAGCACGTTTCCGGCGGTGTCCGTCGCCTGCACGAGCAGCGTGTGGCGGCCGGCGGCGATGTTGGTGTCGGCGATGAGCTCGAACGGAGACACCGTCTCGCCGCGCTGGAACTCCCCGTCGACGGAGAAGTCCACCTGCTTGAGCGCGCGCCCGTCGGCCGCCACCGCGTCGACCGTGAGGGCGTCGCCCCGCATCACCACCGCCCCCGGCTTGAAGATCAGGTTGAGCGGTCCGCCGGCGACCTGCACCGTGAGGGTCCGCGTGGAATCGCCGCTGGCGAGCCGCCCAATGATGGCGACGGTGTGGCTGCCCGGCGCGAGCGAGCTGGTGTCCAGAGTGAAGGACCAAGGCGCGCTCACGTCCACGTTCCACTGCGCGCCGTCGACCCACAGCTCGACCTGTCCGACGGACTCATGTGCGCTGCACGTCGCCTGGACCTGCACCGCGTCGCCTTGCGTGACCGATGCGGGAGTGGCGGTGCCGGTGCACGGCTGCGCAAGCAAGGTCAGGGCGCGCGTCTTGGTCGAGGTCTTGCCCGCGGTGTCGGTCGCGTCGACCACGATGGTGTGACTGCCCGCCGTATCGGTTGCCAGCGAGCTCCAGGTGTACTGGTACGGTGCAGTGGTGATGGTCGCCTTGACGACCCCGTCGAGCGTGAACTTGACCGACTGCAAAGCGCGTCCGTCGCTCGCCGCGACCACGAAATCAATCGACTCGCCCGCCCGCGCGATGGGGCCTGGGTTGACCGAGAAGTCCAGCTCGAAGGCCGACGGGCCGGGTGCAGGCGGAGTGCCGGTGATGGTGACGGAGCGGACGTCGCTCGAAGTGAGCCCGTTCGCGTCGGTCACGGTCAGCGTCGCCGTGTACGTACCGGCGGCGGCGTAGGTGTGCGTCTGCTGCGCGCCCGCGCCGCTCGCGCCGTCCCCGAAGTTGATGCTGTAGGAGGCGATGGGCGAGCTTCCGGCCGTGGAAGTCGTCGCGTCGAAGGAGGCAGTGAGTGCCGGCGAGGTAGCTTGCTGAGCGGTCAGGTGCGCGGTCGGGCCGACCGGGCCTCCTGATGTCGCCGCCGCAGGACCGAACTTCATCGGCGGCGTGCCCGACTGGTGCGCGCCGATGTCGGGAAGCGCGTACTGATCGTTGAAATTGAGGATCGGAGTGCCGGCGTGATAACCCGACGTGTTCGCCGCGAGCGAGAAATTTCCCGGCTGCGACGTCAAGTCGGGGTAGGTCGGGTCCGCCGCGGTGGCGCTCGCGTAGTGCGGTGTGGCGATGATCCCCTGCTGCTCGGCGTTGGCCGCTCCCAGGCCGGTCGGCGCGAGGAACGTGTTGTACAGATCGTGGTTGGCCTGGATGGTGGCTTGCTGCGAGGCCGACGCGTTCGAGGCATCGATGGCGGGGAATTTCGTCGTGCGGTACGCTTGCCAGATGTTGTTCAGGCTCACGTAGTTGTAGTTGGCGCCTCCCGCGTTGAAGATGCCGCCACCGGCGCCCGACCGATTTTGCGCGCCCGCCTGCGGCGGCGGCTGCAGCACCGTGTTGTGGAAGTAATAGGCGCGCCCGCCGTTGAAGGAGCCGGAATCGGTGCCCCCTTTGATGAAGGGGCCGCGGTCCTCGTTGTCAACGCCGGCAGGCTCGTTCAAGCTGAAGCGCGTCTGCTTCATCCAGGCAAGCGAGTTGCTGATGTTGCGCCAGACGTAGAGCGGACCGACGGAGGTGGCCGCGTTGCCGAAGACGATGCCCACGTTGTCCAGATAGTTGGCCCAGATGCGCACGTTGCGGTTCGCGCCCTCGGCCTCGATGCCGTCGTCGTAGGCGTCGGAAATCTTGTTTCCGTAGATGTCGGAATCTGCCCAGGGGAATCCCATGCCGGGCGAGCCGGTGACGGCGTTGTCGGTGAAGACCGGATTGAAGCCCTCGGAGGCCGGCGAGGAATTGTCCGAGCCGCTCAAGCCGTCCTCGAAGTGATTGCCGTTGTTGGCAAAGACTTCGTTGTAACGAATGACGTGATTGACGCCGCAGCGCTCGAAATGCACGGCCTCGGGGCCGCTGGGATGGCCGAATACCCACGGCCGTGCGCTGTAGCGAGGATTATAGAATTTGTTGCGCTGGATGACGATCTGGTTGGGGCGGAGGGCATTGTTCGTTTCGTGCCAGTAGTGGCACATGACGCCCGCGTCTTCGAACCCGTTCGGATCGCTGGGCGCGCCGATACCGCCCCACCCGTGGATGTCGTTGTCCTCGATGACGATGTGGTGGGTGGGCCGTGAGGGCGTCTCGTTGCGCGCGAGGCGGATCGCGTTGCGCTGGCAGTTGCGCAATTCGAGGCCGCGAATGATGAGATATTGCGCGCCGGGTTCGATGTCGATGCAGCCGTTTTGCGAGGCGGAGTTGGTCTGGTCGATCACATTCTGGCCGGCCGGCGCGGTGATCAGCACCCAGCTCTGCGCGGAGTTGGACAGCGGGATTCTGATGTTTTGCGTGGTGCCGGAAACCGTGGACGTCGGGGCGGGGATATCGGCGATGAAGACGTCCACCTCCTGAATCCCAGGTTGGACGTTGACGGTATTGCCGGCCGGGACCGGAAACGTCTCGCTCCAGGTGGTCCTCGCCGCGGGGTTGTCGCCGGCGGTGTTGAGGATTTTGGTGAGGCCGGTGCTCAGCGCCAGCTTGATGTCGTACGTCGTGCCCGGCTTCAGCTCGACGAGGCTGCCGCGGTATTCCGAATTGCGATCGTCGAACCAGAGATCGAGTCCTTGCCGATAGCTCGATTCCGGTGTTCCCGCCTCCTTGAACCAGACCTGGGCCGCGACGCCCGCGCCCCTCCCCGCCGGCGCCCAATACAACCCAATCGACTGAAACGTCGGAACGGCGTCCCATTCGCTGGCCGTCCCCAGGCTCGGAGCGGCGTTTGCCGCCTCGGGTAAGAACGCACCGAGCAGGAAGGCGGCGAACAGACAACCCGGATGATGCAACGTGCGAGACGAAACGCGCATGGGCTGGTTCCTTTCCCTTCACTGGTTGGTGAGCGCCGGGCTGCAGACGCCCGGCGAGCGCGAAGGTAGGCACGCCAGCCGGCACGCGCCGGATCGCGAGAACGGAAACCGCGTGACGGTATGAGCGCTTTCGTTGTGCAATGGTGGTAGCGCAATGCACAATCGGACCTGCTCTCCACGAGCCACCAATTGGCCGGGGTATCGCCGGCGAGGCGCACGCTCGTCGCTACGATTCGGCGGTGAGGCCGAACGTCATCGGCGACGAACCGCTCGCGTGCGCGCCAACGTCGGACCCGATTCCAGATAGCCGTCGCTGAAGTTCGGAAGCGCCTCGCCCGCGTCGGCGCATTTGCCGTCGGCGTTGAATACCTTGTCGTAGCCCTCGCGCGCGCCGCGAGGGAACGCGCTGGCGCCGACGCTCGTCGGATGCTGTGGCAGGGTGTTGTGGAAGCCGAAGATGCCGCCGTCGTCGTAGCTGACGCCTGGCGAGGCGCTTTACAGGCCGCCGAATTTGAACGCGGGATCGGCCAGTCGACGTCCGGGTTGGCGATCGACCGGTACTTCATGCG
>JBJMQJ010000138.1:0-4872 GCA_045802765.1 Myxococcales bacterium | reverse complement strand
CCGCAGCGTGGTGTCGTTGGTGAGCTGGGACACGTCTATGACGACGTCCTGTGGCAGACCGGGCGCCTGGGAGATGGACCACATCCAGGCGGCGAACGGCAGGAAGGCCGCGCCGATGGTCCACAGCGCGGCGGCAGGCACGGCCAAGATCGGCGCCAGCAGATGGCCCGCGGCGAGCAGGCCGAGGCCGCAGGCGAGGGTCGCCGCGGAATTCAGTCGGTAGGTGGTGCGCAGCAGGGAGTTGCGGTCCATGTCGTCCTCCGGTGGGGATTCGCCGCCGAGATTGCAGAAGGCCGCATCCGGATTCACTTCCCTCCCAGGGAATGGATTCCCCAACCTCCCGAAGTATCGTGGCGACCGCCGGAGGCGCGAGATGAATGGTCAGACCAGCGTGGTCGGGTCGCTCCTGCGCGAGTGGCGAGGCGTGCGCCGCATGAGCCAGCTCGACCTCGCCATGGCGGCCGAGATCTCTCCCCGCCACCTGAGCTTCGTGGAGACGGGGCGCGCGGTCCCCAGCCGCGAAATGGTGCTGACGCTGGCGCGCGCGCTGGAGGTCCCGTTTCGCGACCGCAACTCGATGCTCACCGCCGCTGGGTACGCGCCGGTGTATCGCGAGACGGGCCTCGACGATCCGCAGATGGCCGAGATGCGCCACGCCGTCGAGCTGCTGCTGCGCCAGCACGAGCCGTTCATCGCCGTCGCGCTCGATCGCCGCTGGGACATCGTGATGTGCAACGCGCCGTACGCGCGCTTCCTGGAGATGTTCGGCGACGATCGGCTGCGGCTCGCGCCGTACCGGGTGCTGGCCTCGCCGCGCCTGAATCTGCTCAGGCTTCTCTTCGGACCGTTCCGAGCCATCGTGCTGAACTGGGACGAGGTGGCGCGCGAGGTGCTGGACCGGGCGCAGCGCGAGGCGGCCACCGATCGCGATGCGGCGCGCCGGCAAGTCATCGAGGAATGCCTGCGCGAGGCGCCGGCTGCGTTCCAGCTCGCTCGAGCGGAAACGCCGCCGCGCCTGGTGGTCACCCTGGACCTGCGCCTGGGCGACCTCCGCGCACGCCTCTTCAGCACCCTGACCACCATCGGCACGGCGCAGGACATCACGCTCCAGGAGCTGCACATCGAGTCCTTCCACCCGGCCGATGCGGAATCCGAGAGGCTCGTGCGCTCCGTGGGGGCGAATGGGTGACAGGAGGTATCACCGGCCGTTCCAGATCTTCGCCGGCCTGAGCTACGGCTTCGGATCGGGAGCGTACAGCGCGCCGTAGGGCTTCTTCCCCACGGGAATGCGGGCGATCGCCTTGCCCGCGGCCGTGTCCACGACCGACACGTCGTCCGAACCACCGTTCGCCGTGTACAGCCGCGCCCCGCTGGGCGACAGGGCCACCCCCCAAGGCCTGTCGCCGACGGGGATCCGCTTGACGACCGAGAGCGCGGCGACGTCGATGACGCTCACGGACGCGCCGCGCCCCTCGGCAAGGTACAGGCGCTTCCCGTCGGACGTGACCGCCACGCCGTTGGGCTTCGTCTGCCCGTGTCCGATCGAGACCGTGGCCTGCAATCGGATCGCGCGCGCGTCGAGGATCGACAACGTGCCGCCGACCTCCGAGCTGACGAACGCCTTCTGCCCGTCCGCCGAGAACGCCACCCAGCGCGGCCGTCCGCCGACCGGCACCCGGGCGAGCACCTTGCCCGACCGGGCGTCGAGGACGGTCACGTCGTCGGTCGACTCGCCGGTCACGTACACGCGGCCCCCGTCGGGCGAGACGGCGATGCCCTCCGGCCCGGTGCCGACGGGCGCGACGAACAGCGTGCGCCCGGAAGCCAGATCGACGGCGGTGGCGGTCGAGGCTGCTTCGTTGGAGACGTAGATCACTTTTCCGTCGGGGCTCACCGCCACCTGCTCGGGAGCGCGTCCGACGGTGACTTTGCGCAAGAGCGCCCGCGAGGCGACGTCGACCAGCGCGACCGCGTCCTCGTCGCCCAGAGCGACGAAGACGGTCTTCGCGTCCGGGCCCAGGCACATCCCTCGCGGCCGCTTTCCGACCGCGATGGTCGCGACGACGTGGTCCGTCTCCGTCGACACTACGCGCAGGTCATCGCCGCGCTCGTCGCTGACGAAGACCTGGTCGGCGCGCGCGGCCGGGGCGAGCAGCAAAAGGAGGAGGGCCGCGCGGCAAAACGTCATCCGGCCGCCGGTGCGCGCGCGGAACGGTACTTGAACTCGACGAGCCGCGACGGAGCACGCGCGGCCTCGAGGCGGGCACGCTCGATCGTCCGATGATCCGGTGAGAGCGAGCAGGCCGGGTCGGTGGCCGCGGCGTTTCCCGTCAGGTGGAACGCCTGGCAGCGGCAGCCGCCGAAGTCGATCGAGCGCCTGTCGCAGCTCCGGCAAGGCTCCGGCATCCAGGACTCGCCCCGGAACGCGGCAAGCCCCGGGGACGAGGTCCACAGCTCCTCGACCGATCGCTCGCGTACGTTTCCGAACTCGAGCCCTGGGAGCGTGTGCGCGAGCAGGCAGGGGAGGAGCAACCCGTCGGGCGAAACCACCATGAACCGGCGGCCCCACCCGTCCATGCACGCGGGCGGGTACTCGACGTAATAGTCGGGAACGACGAAGACGACCTCCATGCGCCCTTCGAGCCGCTTCCGGGCAGCCACGGCGACAGACCGGGCCGCGTCGATCTGCGCCCGAGCGGGCAGGAGCGCCGGCCGGTTCGGCAGCGCCCAGCCGAGATACTGGGTATTGGCCAGCTCCAGCCGGTCGGCGTGCAGCTCCTCGGCCAGCGCGATCGCTTCGGCGGCGCGGTCCAGGTTCTCGCGGTGGAGCACGGTATTGACGGTCAGCGGAAACCCCAGCTCCTTCACCCAGCGGGCCACCTCGAGCTTGCGGTGGAATGCTTCCCGTCCCGCGATGCGATCCGACTCCGCGGGGCGCGCGTCCTGGATGGAGACCTGCACGTTGTCCAGGCCGACCTCGCGGAGCCGCTCGAGACGTTCGCGCTCGAGCGGCAGGCCGCTGGTGATCAGGTTCGTGTACAGGTCGAGCGACCGCGCCTCTTCGACCAGCGCCTCCAGATCGGGCCTGAGCAGCGGCTCGCCGCCGGTGAAGTTGACCTGTACCACCCCGAGCCGCTCGGCCTCGCGCAGCACCCGCCGCCAGGTGGCGGTATCGAGGCTGTCGCGGTGGCGCGCGAAGTCGACCGGGTTGGAGCAGTACACGCAGTGGAGAGGGCAGGCGTAGGTCAGCTCGGCGACGAGCGTGTACGGCCGCGGCGCCGGGCTCATCCGGGCACCTGCAAGAGGCCGCGCTTCACCATCTCCTCGAGGAACTCGAGCACGTCCTGCCGCAGCTCGGGCGCGGGGCGCTCGGTGTACTCGCCCTGGAGCCTCTCGACGATGGCGTCGACGGTGAGCTCGCCGTTGCACAGCTTGAGGATGCTGGCGGCGGTCGGGTTCAGCGCGAGCCCTCTCTCCGGGTAGAGGAGCATGTACCCGCCCGATGCGTGGTCGAAGCGCAGGCGCGCCTTTGCCGCGAGAGAGGGCCTTGCCGCCGCCGCGATCACCTCGCCGCCTGCACGCAGTCGAGGAGGTGCCAGAGGATCTCGGTCTTGCGGACCAGGGCGGCGACGCACCGTTCTTGAAGATCGTAGCTCGTGGCGTTGCGGCAGACGAATGCGAACGCCTGCTCGGAGTCCCTGCGCGCTCGCGTCACGCGGGTGCGGAAGTACTCGAGCACGTCCGGGCGGACCCATGGGTAGTGCTTCTCCCACGCCTCGATGCGGCGGGACATGAGATCGGGGGCGAAGCTCTCGGTGAGGGACGAGGCGACTGCCTCCACCAGGCTGACGCGCTGGACGAGCTGCACGTATGCGTCGCAGGCGAAGCGCACGCCGGGCAGGACCTTGGCGAAGCCCGCCACTTCGTCGAGGTCGAGGCCGACTCCCTCCGCGAGGCGCAGCCAGAGCGCCAGGCCGCCCTCTCCGGCGCGGTCGCCGTCGTGGTCCCGGATGCGCTGGATCCACATCCTGCGGAACGCCGGATCCTCGGATTTGGAGAGGATGACGGCGTCCTTGATGGGCACGCGGCTCTGATAGTAGTAGCGGTTCAGCACCCACCTTTGCAGCTCTTCGCGCGTCAGCTCGCCGGCGTGCATGCGCACGTGGAACGGATGCTGATCGTGATAGCGCCGTTCGCCCTCGCGGCGGAGCCAGGCGACGAGCTCGTCGTCGGAGAGCCGCGGGCGCTCCTGCGTCACAGCGCGAGCTCCATGCCGTCGCGCGCGACCTCCCAACCGGCGCGCTCGACCGCGGCGCGCTCGGACGAGTCCTCGCGCAGCACCGGGTTGGTGTTGTTCAGGTGGATGTAGATGCGGCGCGCCGCGCCGACGCCGGCGAGCGCCGCGAGGCTGCCGCCGACGCCGCCGATGGGCAGGTGCGCCATGTCGGAAGCGCGCTTTTCCGAGGCGCCCAGCTCGCGCAGCTCGTCCTCGGACCAGAAGGTGCCGTCGAAGAAGAGGCAGTCGGCGCGCTCGGCGGCGGAGAGCACCTCGGCGGTCAGCCGGCCGACCGCGGAGAGATACACGAGCGCGCGCCTGGAGCCGCGCTCGCGGATCCGGAAGCCGACGTTGTCGCACGCGTCGGCGGCGAGGCCTAGCCCCTCGAGGTGGACGGGAAGCTTGCCCGGCACGGCGAACGCCTCGACGGAGAGCCCGCTCGGACCGCGGCCGTCCTTCCACAGCTCGATCTCTACGCCCGGCCGCACCGTGCGCCAGCTCACCTGGCCCGGGAACCGCTGCAGGGTGCGGTAGAGCACGTTGCTCTCGACGAACCCGCGCCGCACCGCCTCGGTCGCGTAGAGGACCAGCGGGTG
>JBJMQJ010000137.1:0-5244 GCA_045802765.1 Myxococcales bacterium | reverse complement strand
GCCCCGACCGGTGTTGCCGCTACCGGTGCTCGTCGTCCGATACGAACTCCAGGCTGGAAAGATCGCGCTGGAAGTCCTTCTTCATCCGAATCCTCCGGGGAAGTGTCCCTTGCCCTGGGCCGCGCCTTTTTGCGCCGTCCGCTGCAACCTGAGACACCGCCCGCACCCGCAGCGGAACAAGAAACCTTACTATGGAGGGGACACCATGTTTTTATGGTGTCCCCCAGCGGCACCATGTCCCCAGAGGCATGGTGTCCCCCAGAGGCGTCATGTCCCCAGAGGCATAGCCTCCCCCGGACGCAGGATCCCCTGGTCTATGGAGGATCTCCGTGCACCGCCGCGGGGACGCGGCGGCCGCCTTACTTCCAGTCGGTGAAGAGATCGCCCAGATCGGTCGCGTTGGCCGCGTCGCCGAGCAGGGGCGTCACCTTGAAGATGTGCTGCACGGTCCGCAACAGCGAGCTGTGCGTGTAGCGGATCGCGTTCGAGTACCCGCCTCCCTTCGCGTGGCGGGAGAGGGCGATGAGACCGATGGGTCCGTCGTTGCCGCCTTCGCCTTCGTCGAAGGTGATGAAGAGCACGCCATCCCGCTTGAACGCCGGCGAGCCGAGGATTTTCGGCACCTCGCGGGCGAGCCAGGCATCTCCGTTGCGGATCGAGTCGCCCGACGCGCAGGCGTCGTGCATGTCGTTGCACAGGTTCGGCGTGATGAAGCTGTAGCCTGGCGCCGTGTCCACCTCGAGGTCGCGGGCGAGCTCCGGGTACGGCCGGACGTGCTCGATGCAGTTCGTCGCGGAGCTCGTCACGTCGTCGAAGTAGACCATCGGGTTGTGCTTGGGCGCGTAGTTGCCGGTCGTGGAGACCGGACACGCCGTGCCGGAGATGTCCTCCTGGTACGACTTCCAGGTGATGCCTGCCGCTTGCAGGAGCGTGACCAGATGCCTCGTGCTCGACTGGTGATTCACGCTGGGACCGCTGTCGTTGCGGATCCCGAAGTTCGTGCCCGCCTCCAGCCAGATGTAGTTGGGCAGGCTGGGGTGCAGCCCCGGCGGGTTCATGTAGTTCTCCGCGTGCGACCCGAGCGGCAAGAGCGTGCCGTTGATGTAGGGCGCCGACGCGCTGCCCTTGATGTCGACCCAGTTGTGGTTCTCCATCAAGATGACGAATACATGCCCGATCCCCTTGTCGACAGGAGGGACGACCGGCGGCGGGGAGCCGGGGTCCAAAGGCGGCGCGGGCGGTGTCGTCGCTGGCGGTGTGCTGGCAGGCGACTCGACCGGATCCGTTGAAGTCGCCGCTCCGCCGCAGGCGGCGAATGCCGCCAACGAGGCGGCGAGGAAGCCGGTGCGCAAGGCGATCGCGTTCGTCATTGCCAGGAAACGATCCGCCGCGGCGGCTCGATTCCCGCGCGAGTCGAGTCAGCGCAGCGCGAATGTAGCGAAAAGGTCCACGTCCACCGACAGATGGAGGTCGTCGAATCGCCAGAGGAGGAGCTTCTCGCGCAGGCATCCCGCGAGCGCCGCCGGGAGCGGCTCGGGCCCGCCGAGTTGGACCGAGCGGACTTCGCCGGACGTCGGCACGCGCAGGCGCACCGGGACCTGGCTGGGAGCTCCGGCGGGAACCGCGCAGGCGCGGAGACTGGCGGCGCGGGCGAGCACCGCGGCGCGGACGCGCGCTTCGTCGACGCTGGATTGCGCCGGAGCGGTGGGAGGCGGCGGCCGTCGGGCGGCGATCTTGCGCGGGCCGCTCGGAGTCGTGACTTTCGCCACCGGCGCGGGGCGCGAAGGAGGACCGGCGGGAGGCGGAGACGCGGCGGGCCACAGGATCCACGCGATCAGCGCGAGCGCGAGCACCGCGGCCGCCCACGCCGCGGCGCGATCCGGTTTCCGTCGCGCAGGCACGCCGGGACGCGGCCGGCTCGGGCGATGCGCGCCGATCGTGCCTGGCACGCGCGCCGCCGAACGCCGCCTGGCGAGCCGGCGTGGCGCGCGCGGTGCCAGCGAGCGATTCACGGCTGCGCCGCCAGAAGCTGCGCCCAGGCATTGGCGAAGGTTGCGAGCTGCACGGGCGCGTCGGACCCGAACGCGCGGCACAGATCGAATCGGGTGGCGAGACCCGGCTGGCGCTGCTCCATCTGCTGCGCGAGAGGGTCGAAGAAAGTGAAGTCCGACGCCTCGAGCGAATCGATCGTCGTCACCGGAAGACCGGGCACGGCCAGGCAGCCGGTCTTCATCTGCGCCGTCGTGCCGGTCTCCGGCGTGGCGAAGAAGCCGAAGCGGAACTCGGCCCGCTGCAGCACGACGGAGCCAAAGGACGCCCAGCACGCGATGTCCGCGGCGAGCGCCGCCGCCGGATCTCCACAGCTCACGAGCGGCGCCGGCCTCGCGCCGTGGTCGACGATGCCGACCAGCAGCGCTCCCGGCCGGATGGCGAAGGGGTTCGCCGGCGCGCCGATTCCCGACAGCTGCCGCCCGAGGTCGAAAAGCTGGAAGGTCGCGCACCCGGCGGGCGCGGGGTTGTCGAGCGCGGCGCGGGCGTTGAGCGCCGGCGCCACGGTGATCAACGGGTCCCTGCTCGCGTTCGTCGTCGACCAGACCAGTGCGCCGTCGTACAGCGAGACGACGGCGATCCCGCGGGGCGCGAGCCGGGCGTCGCGCAGGGCAGCCGTGGTGCGCTGGATCAACCGCTGGATCGAATCCGCGAGGTTTGCCGTGCCGCGATCGATGCGCACCAACCAGAGCTGGCCGATCCCGCCGTCCTGCCCGACTCCGCTGCCGGGGAATCCGCCGTGTCGACCCGTGTCGAGGACGCTCGTGCGTCCGCACACCGTGGGCACGGGTGGAGGGGGTGGGTCGAGAGGAGGAGGTGGTGGAGGTGGTGGTGGCGGTGGAACGGTCGCGACGGGCGGATCCTCGGGCGGCGCGAGACAGCCAGAGAGGACCGCGAGGCAGGCGGCTACGAGGAGGGCGCGCATGGTCACTCCGCCGCCAGCCGCGCGCGCTCCGCGGCGCCGTTCGACCAGCCCCGGACTTCGGCGGAGGGGATGTTGCGGCGCGCAGTCTCGTCGCGCAGCCGGGCGAGGATCTCCCGGCGTGCTTCGAGGAACTCCGCCGGCGCCGAGGCGCCCCGCAGCCGCAGCTCCTCGTCCAGCTCGCGACGGAGCCGCGCCGGGCATCCGGCGAGCACCTTCTCCCGCAGGGCCGGGTCCGCGCCCGCGAGGTAGGTCACCACCCGCGCAGGATCCACGCGGAGCAGCACGGAGGCGAGGACGTCAGGAGGGACGCCGCCCAGGGCGGACTCGGTGACCAGGACGCGCGCCGACCGGCCGCCGCCTTCGCGCCGCAGCCGCTCGAGAAGGACGTCCTGCTCGTCGCGCGCCAGCGAGTCGAGCAGGTCGCTCATCGCGCTCTCCGCCTGCCGCGAGCCGCCGCCCATCCGTTCGAGGCGCTCGCGCAGCTCGTCGGCGGCGGCGAGCGCATACGACGCCGGGACCTCGGGCCGCCGCGCCCAGGCGAGCGCGAGCTCGCGCCGTTGCTCGGTGGACAGCTCCTGCAAGGCGGCCGCGCGCAGCCTCGATGGAGCGAAGCGGACCACGGCGTCGAGCGCCCCCGGCGAGAGATCCCGACAAGCCGCGGCGAATGCGTCGGGCCGCACTCCTTCGAGGAACGCGAAGGCGGCGTCCGCGTTCTCCGCGGCGCGGGCGAGACGCGCGCCGATCAGCCTGCCCTCCAGCTCCGCCAGAGACGAGGGATCGGCAGCGACCCGTCCCACCTGCGCGGCCACTGCCGATACCGCCTGCGAGGTCGCGCCGTCCGAGCCGAGGTCCTGGAGCAGGAACTCGCCCAGCTCGCGGACCCAGCGCGCGACCAGGTCGATCTCGCCGCGGATCAAAGCCTCGCGGACCACCGCATTGCGCACGGCCCGCTCGTCCGCGAGCGCCTTCTCCAGCTTCCGCCGGCGCGCCTCGGAGAACGCAGCGGTCCCTCCCAGCGCGCTGGCGTCCGGCGCGGGCGCCGGCTCCGGATCCCAGGCAGGCTCTTGCGCGCGCCGCGTGGCGAGATAGAGCAGGGCGCCGAGCAGCAGAGCGACGACGGCGAAGAGCGCCGCGGCAGCGAGGGATGGCGCCTCTTCCAGGAGGCGGTCGCGCGCGGTGATCGGCTTCACCTCGGGAGCCGCGGGCTGCGCTGCGGGCGTCGCCTGAGGAACCGGGGGCGGCGCCTCCAGGTGCGCCGGGTTTCGCACCGGGAAGGGCACCGCCTGGATCGCGACCTGCGCGGGGACCCCCAAGGCGCGCAGGCGCTGCGCCACCAGGTCGCGGACCTTGCCGCGGAACGCCGGCGGCAGCTTCGCGTCGAGCAGCACGGCGACCGTCGCTCCTTTGAGGACGGGGGCCTTCAGGTCACCCGGAGCATCGAATCCCGGGTCCGCCGTTCCCACCGGTTCCTCGTCGACCCGCGCCTGCATCGAGAGCAAAACGCACTGCTCGGGGCAGAGCGCGCGGAAGAGATCGATCACCTCGGCCCGCGCCTTGTCTTCGGCGTCGCGCTGCAGACGCGACGCGGGCGTGAGCGCCACAGCCGCTGCCAGAAGGATGAGCATGGCTACTCCACACGGACGATGACCCGCCGGTTGGCGAGGCGCCGTTCCTCGATCGTTCCCTGCGCGTCGCGCGGCCGCGTGTCGGCGAAGGCACGCGCCGACAGGCGTTCGCGCGGGATGCCGCTCGTCTCCAGCGCCGCGAGCACGTTGATGGCGCGTTGCGAGGACAGCTCCCAGTTGGAATGGAAGTGCGCGGTGCGGATGGGCACCTCGTCGGTGTGTCCCTCGACCAGGACTGGACGCGCCGGCAGCGAGCGCAGGAGGCGCGCCACCTCGGCGATCGCGCGGCGGCCCTCGGGGCGCACCTCGGCGTAGCCGGAATCGAAGAGCAGCGCGTCCTTGAACTCGATGCCGAGCCCTTCCGCGTCGTCGCGCGCGATCACCCGGTCGCGCAGCTCGGGACTCTTCGCCACCAGGTCCTCCACGCGCTCGCGAAGCTGCTGCAGCGGCGCGGACTTGCTGCCGGAGATGGCCGCGGCGATGCGCTCGAACGCGGCCTGCCGGAGCGGGACCGCGGCGATGATCATGATGAAGAACCCGACCAGCAAGCTGAGCAGGTCGGCGTAGCTGATGAGCCAGAGCTCGTCCTGCTGGGGCTCGGCCGGCGCGGTGAGATCGTCCATGGCTAGCCCGGGGCCCCGCCGG
>JBJMQJ010000136.1:0-4167 GCA_045802765.1 Myxococcales bacterium | reverse complement strand
GGTGGAAGAATGCCGGAGCGCGCATCCCGCGAGCGAAATCGTGCTGGAAACCGTCGGTGACGCCACCGGCTCGTGGGACGCCGACCGTATCGAGCAGGCGCTAACCAACCTGATCCTGAACGCCGTTCAATATGGCGCCGCCTCCCCGATCCGCGTAGAGTGCATTGCATCGGCGACGCACGCCGTCGAAATCAAGGTCCACAACGGAGGCGCGGTGATTCCGGCGGACGTGCTGCCGGAGCTGTTCAAGGCCTATCGCCGCGGCATCCGCGGCAAACCGGCCGGACGGCAGGGTGGAGTGGGCTTGGGCCTGTTCATCGTGGCGCAGATTGCGGCGGCTCACGGCGGGCGGGCCTTCGCGGAGTCGTCGGCAGAGACCGGCACCACGTTCACCATCGAGTTGCCGAGATCGGTTCAAAGGAAAGGACCGTAAACCACCGCGCGACGGCCGTGGAGCGATCCAGGAGGGTCGTCCATGGATACTACCGAAACACACAAGAGATCGGCACCGCGGAACCTCGCCTTGGTGATGGAATCCGACGTGGACTTGTGCGCGGTGATCCGCGCGGCGCTGCTCCTCGATGGGCACCGGGTGGAGTGCGTAGCGGATTGCGCCGCCGTACTGGCCTGGCGCAGCAGCGTGAAACCTCTGCCGGACGAGTTGGTCCTCGCCCTCGGCGCAGGAGAGCTGGATCCGGACTGGGACAAGCTGCAGGTAGCGCTGGACGAGGACGCGGTGCTCTCGCGTGCCGCGTTGATCGTGCTGCTCACCATTCGCAACGGGCTCACGTTTCCCGCCCGGGCGCGCATCCTGCAAAAGCCCTTCGCAATGGAGAAGCTACTGGGGCTCGTCGCGGCGGACATGGCCCGGGCGTCAGGCCGGCCTGTGTGAGCTCATGCGCGCCGCGGCGCGCCGGTCATCCGGTGCCATGCCCGCGCCCACCAGACGAACTGCGGCTGCGGCCGGCTGTACGGCCAGCGCGCCGCGCCTGCGGTGCGGTTGCGCAGGCTGACCTCGGACTCGCCCCGGATCCGCTCGACGCCGTGGAGCAGCGCGAGGCGGGCGAGCGCTCCCGGCTCGCCGCCGCGCGCTCGCTGGAAGAGGAGGAAGGCCAGGGACATGCAACCGAGCGCCAGCAGTACGATCGTCACAGACACCTCCGTCGACGAGCCATGCTGCGTGGAGCGTCGTTCCCAGGCTCTGTCGAAGCATAGGCGGCCGCCGGGTGGGAAGCTGCTACTTCGCGCGCACCTCCGAGGTGGATGGACGGAACGTTCCGCGCTTCGAGGAAGACCCGAAGCGCGGCTGCCAACGCTTCCGGATCCTCCCAGTGCACGAAGTGACCGCTGTCCTCGAACCGGATCAGCTCGCAGTTCTCCAGCACGGCGGCGGTGGCGATCCCCTGGGAAATGGGGAGGATGATGTCGCGCGCCCCCCAGAAGAGGCGAATCGGTGGAAGCTCGGCGACCTCGTTGACCCGGTCGAAGAGATTCCGCGTCTGGCCCCGCCAGCGGATGACGTCGCGCACGGTGCGTGAGAAAGCGCGAGCGCTGCCGGACTGGCGCAGGTAGGAAGTCAGCAAGGCGATCTCGGCGCGGGCATCGCTGGTGGTGGCGCGCGCCATCGCGAAGCCGGCGACGGGGCCCATCCAGCGCTGGCCGAAGTGCTCGATGAGGAACGGCACCGAGGCGAGCCTCAGCCAAGGATAGACTTCCCGCCCGAGGCCGCCGGAGGAGAGCAGCGCCAGTCGTCGCAGCCGGGAGCGGCATTTCAGCAGCAGCCATTGAGCAACCCCGCCGCCGTAGGAGTGCCCGACCACGTCGAGATCGCGCAGGTCCAGCTGCTCGATCCAGCGGGCGACCTGCGTCGCGTTCCAGTCGAGCGTGTAGGGAGCGTCCGGGCGGCTCGACATTCCGTGGCCCGGAAGGTCGAGCATCAGGACCCGGCGGCCTGGCATCCGCGGCCAGATTTCCCGCCACGTGCGGTGCGAGTCGTTGAGACCGTGCAAGAGCAGGACCGGCGGCCCCTCGCCCGCCTCCATCCAGTGGAGGTCGACCTCGCCTAGATCCAGCTGACCGTGCTTCTCGACCGCCGCCAAGGTCACCTGGGCCGATCTCCTCGACGCCGCTCCGCGACCGTGGGTGACGTGGGCGGAGCATGCCGGGCCGGTGACTCACCGCCGCCTAGCTCGTCGGGACGTGGCGCTGGTCGTCCGCCTTCCCCGTCCCAGGCCTCCTGGGCGCGATCTGCCTCGATCTTCTCGTTGCGAGCCACGTCGTCGTTCTTCGGCATGTGTGCAAGGATAAGCAGCAGTCCTTCCCGCGCTTTCCGATTTCCGCTCGAGCAGCGGGGTGACAGGCCTGTGACCGGGCGTCGCTATCCTTCCCGGATGCGGATCGACTTGCAGCGCGTCCGGTTTCCGGCGCACCGTCCGTTCCATGCGGATTTGAAGCGGCGCGTGGAGGAGTATTTCGAGGGATCCGCGCGCTCGCGTCACGGTGGCTGGGCGATGGGTCTCAAGAGCGTCGCCATGCTCGGGTGGCTAGGCGCCTCGTACGCTTTGCTGATGTTCACCCACGTGCGCGCCTGGGAAGCGGCGCTGCTGAGCATCTCCGTCGGCCTCGCCATGGCTGGCGTTGGCTTCTCGGTCATGCACGACGCGAATCATGGAGGGACTTCGTCCAATGCGCGGACGAACGGGATCCTCTCGTTCACGCTCGACCTGATCGGCGGGAGCTCGTTCCTCTGGCGCCGCAAGCACAACGTGCTCCACCACACCTACACGAACATCTCCGCTCTCGACCCCGACCTGGAAGGGGGCGGCCCCCTGCTGCGACTCGCGCCGTGGCAGCCCCGGCATGGGCACCACCGTTTTCAGCACCTGTACGTGTGGCTCTTGTACGGCTTCTTCCCGCTCAAATGGTGGTTCGTGGACGACTTCCGCGAGCTCGCCACCGGCCGCATCGGCGGCCACCAGTTCCCGCCGGCACGCGGCCTGACGCTGCTCGGCGCGCTCGCCGGAAAGGCGCTGTTCGTCTCCTGGGCATTCGTGCTGCCCGCCGTGCTCCACCCCTCCTGGGCGCTGCTGCCGCTCTGGGGCCTCGGCATCTTCGCCCTGGGCAACGTGCTCGCCGCCGTCTTCCAGCTCGCCCACTGCGTGGGAGATGCCGAGTTCCTCGGCAGCGGCGGCGTCGAGACCGACTGGGCGGAGCACCAGGTTGCGACCACGGTGGACTTCGCGCCGGCGAACGCGCTGCTCGGCTGGTACCTGGGTGGCCTCAACTTCCAGGTGGAGCACCACCTGTTCCCGCGCGTATGCCATCTACATTATCCGGCGCTGGCCAGGATCGTCGAGGCGACGTGCCGCACGCACGGAGTCCGCTACCGCTGCGAGCCCACGCTGCGCAGCGCGCTCGCGGCGAACTGGCGCTGGTTGCGCGGCTTGGGATCGCCCGTCCCGGCCTGACGACGGGCGTCGGCTGCGTCATACCGTCTCCGCGCCGGAGACCTCGAGCGGAAAGCGCTCCCGCATGACGCCCATCACCAGGTCCTCGACCTGCGTCTCCGAGCGGAGCGGGAGCACCCGTGCGAGAAGCCCCTCCGCCTCGTCGAGCCGGGTAGCGCCGACGATCGACTTCACCGCCGCGATGAGGCGAGGCGACATCGACAGGCTCCGCACGCCCAGCCCGAGGAGCACCCAGGTGAACGCAGGGTCTCCGGCCATGTCTCCGCACACCGAGATGGGCTTGCCCGCTCCGTTCGCGCCGTCGATGGCGCTCTTGAGAAGGCGAAGGAACGCGGGATGGAGGGGATGGTACAGGTGAGCGACGTCTTCGTTCTCCCGGTCGGCCGCGAACGTGTACTGGATGACGTCGTTGGTCCCGATGCTGAAGAAGCTCGAGCTCCGGGCCAGGTGATCGGTCGTCAGCGCGGCGCTGGGTGTCTCGACCATCACGCCGATGGCAAGGTTGCGATCGAAGGCCGCTCCCTCGCGCGCCAGCTCCTCGGCGACCCCGTCGCAGATTCGCCGGGCCTCCTCCAGCTCCGAGATCCCGGAAACGAGCGGAAACATGATTCGCAGCGGGCCCATCGCGGAGGCACGGTAGAGAGCTCGAAGCTGCGTCCGGAAGATGTCCGGGCGGCGGAACGAAAAGCGCATGGCCCGC
>JBJMQJ010000135.1:0-5812 GCA_045802765.1 Myxococcales bacterium | reverse complement strand
CTCGCGAGGCGAGGTGATCGTCCCGAGCTTCGTCTCGACCAGCTTGAGGATCGCCTCGTCGAAGTCGTCTCCCCCCAGCCGAGCGACGCCCGACGACGTGACCACCTCGTTCGCGCGCCCTTCCATCTTGATGAGCGATGCGTCGAAAGTGCCGCCGCCCAGGTCGTAGACCAGCACGTACTCGCGCTTGCTGGTCACCGTCTCGCGAAAACGGTGGGCGTACTCGAACCCGGCGGCGCTCGGCTCGTTCAGCAGCGCGACCACGTCGAACCCGGCGCGCCGGAAGCCGTCCACGGTGAGGATGCGCTGCGCGCTCGAGGCGTTGGCGGGCACGCTCACCGCGACCTTGAGCGGCTCGCCCTCGCGCAAGTGCGCGTTCGAGCGCAGGTGGAGCTCCTGGCGCACGTGCGAGAAGAACGCGGTGAGCAGGTCGATCACCTTGATCGTCCTCGGACCGGCGACGACCTCGGAGTCCGGGCCGGCGTCGTTCAGCAGGCGCTTGAAGGAGCGGAGCACGGTCCAGGCCGGATCGTGGGCCAAGGTCGCGGCCTGCGATCCGAAACGGAGCATGCCGTCCTCACCCGCAGCCGCGATCGAGGGGATGAAGTCGGCGTGCTCGAACGAGACGATGGGATAGTTGCCGCGGTCCACCGCCGCGACGACGGTGTGCGTGGTCCCGAAATCGATCCCGAGCCTCATGCGGCGCTCAATCTACGCCACCCTAGGCCAATCCGCCTGTCGGGCTGCGGATCTGGACTCCAGGGCGTTTACGCGGAGGAGGGCGAGGGCGCGGAGGAACCCGGTTTTGAAAGCGACTCTCCTCCGCGCGTTCACCTTTTTTCTCCCCTTCTCCGCGTGAAACGCTCTTGGGCTAGAGCTGCTTCGGCTGCTCGATGGCGGACTCGACGGCGCGGAGGTAGTCGGAGCGGGGGATCTCCACGCAGCCCAGGGTGGCGAGATGGGGCGACATGACCTGCACGTCGAACAAGGTGAAGCCGCTCTCGCGCAGCCGCTCCACCACCGCCGCGAACGCCACCTTCGACGCGCCGCTGCGCAGGTGGAACATCGACTCGCCGGCGAAGAGCGACCCGACCGCGAGCCCGTAGAGCCCGCCGGCGAGCTTTCCCTCCGCCCACACGTCGACGCTGTGCGCCCAGCCCAGCGCGTGCAGCTCCGAATACGTGGCGAGGACGTCGGGCGTGATCCAGGTGCCTTCCGCCCGGGCCTCTCCACAAGCGGTCATGACCTCGCGGAACGCCCGATCGAAGGTGACCGTGTAGCCCAGCTTTCGCGCGCGCTGCACATGGCGCGGCCAGGGACGCACCGGCTCGAGCGGAAAGATGGCCCGCGGGTCCGGGCTGGCCCACGGAACCACGCCCTGCATGATCGGCCAAGGGAAGATACCCTTCCGGTATGCCTGCAGGACGAGGCCCGGCGTCATGGTCCGCGACAGCGCGACGATGCCCTCGCGGTTCGCGCGCCGCGCGTCGGGCAGCTCGACACGGGGCGCCGTCGGCTCGACGGGAGGATAGGTCACCGCCGGCCCCGGCCCGGTCGGACTGCCTTCACCGCGCGTTCCCCAGCATCTCGCGCAGCCTGCGCGCGCGCTCCTCGGGCGCGCCGAATTTCGCGCGGTAGTCCTCGACGCTGCGCCGGATCACCTCCACCGCCTCCTCGCGCCCGTACACCTCGGCGATCTGCACCTTCCGCGCGCCGGCGCCGGGGAGCTGCTTGTAGCTGAGGAAGTAGTGCCGCAGGCGATCGACGAGGCCCTGCGGCACCTGCGAGAGGTCCTGCATCTTGCCGAAGACGAGGTCCTGCTCGAGGACCGCCAGCACCTTGTCGTCGGCTTCGTCGCCGTCGACCATGCGCAGCCCGCCGACCGGGCGCGCGTGCAGCAGGAAGCCGCCGTGCGCGTTGCCCTTCTCGGTGAGCACGCAGATGTCCATCGGATCGCCGTCGCCGCGCATGCCCGGAATGCCGGTGCGCTCCGCGCAGCGCGCCGCCACCCGGTCTCCACAGTACGTCTGCGGAATGAACCCGTACAAAGAAGGAGCGAGGCTCGAGTAGCGCTGCGGCCGGTCGATGCGCAGGTGCCCCGACGGCTTGTCGAGCTCGTACTTGACCACGTCGCTGGGCACGATCTCGATGTACGCATTGACGACGCCTTCGGGATCGCCCGACGGCACGCCGTGCCAGGGATGCGCCTGGAAGAGCGTCGCGAGAAGGTCCTCCACGCTCATCGCGGCGACCCTTCCAGGAGCCGCAGCAGGGCGGCGCGTCCGCCGGAGACGATCGGGGCGCCGTCGGCCAGGAGCAATGCATCGAAGTCGAGCTGCGCGAGCGTCCGCAAGGAATCCAGCAGGCGCGGCTTGTCCTCGATCACCGCATCGGGCAGCAGGCCGCAGGATCCAGGAGGCTTGCCGACGCAGGCATCGCCCACCAACAGGGCGCGCCGCTCGGGCCAGTACAGGGCGAGCTCACCCGGCGACTTCCCCGGCGCGGCCACCACCTCCACCGGACCGAGGCGCTGCCCGGGGCGCAGCTCCTCGTCGACGGCGGTCCCCTTCGCGCGCGCGAACGCAGCGTCCGCCGGATGGATCGCGATCGGCGCGCCGGTGCGCTCCTTCACCTTCATGCTGGCGCGGAAGTGATTGCGGTTGGTCAGCACGATCCTCTGCACGCCCCCCTCGGCGATCTCTTCCAGCACCTCGCGCGGCATCTCCACGGGATCGACGCACAGGTTCCCGCCCGGCAAGCGCAGCAGGTACCCATTGAAGTCGTATCCTTGCCGCTCGGAGAACCACGGCCAGGTGAGCACGCCGGGCAGGATCTCGCGCATGCCCCGGCGCGTAGCACGGTCGCCCGGACGGCTCAAGCCGCACCCGCACACGGACGATTCGTCGCCGGCCCGGATCAGCTCGCCGCAGGCCTTTCGGCCTTGGGCGGCATCCAGTACACCTCGACGTGGATCTGGGCGCGCTCGAATCCGCGACGCAAGAAGATGCCCTTCCCGTTCTCGATCATCCGCGGATGGCCGCAGAGATACGCGGTGCAGTCTTGCGGGCCGAAGCCGGCGCCGTCGAGGTGCTTGCGGATGACGTCCTCCGCCCGGCCGCGCTCGCCCTGCCACTCGGGATCCTCCCAGGGGCGGCTCACCGAGGGAACGTAGGTGAGCCACCCGCCCGACTCTGCCGCGGCGCGCTCCAGCTCCTCGCGATAGCCCAGCTCATGGGACCGGCTCCCCGCCTGGACGATGTAGAGCCGCAA
Source organism: Myxococcales bacterium (assembly GCA_045802765.1). GTDB lineage: Bacteria > Myxococcota > Myxococcia > Myxococcales > 40CM-4-68-19 > VBKO01. Next base: position 2,542 of record JBJMQJ010000135.1, on the reverse strand, counting down.
ATCCGGCTTCTGGCGCCGCAGCGCGCGCACCATGCTCACCGCCGGAGCTACGCCGGTGACCGTGGTCACGACGAAGTGATTGCGCCGCCCGCTCTTCCCGTCGAGCGTGAACGCTCCCTTGGCCCGGTGGCGCATCCACACCGCGCCCCCCGGCTTCACCTCGTACAGCTTCGGCGTGAGCTGTCCATGAGGGACCAGCTCGAAGAAGAACTCGATCTCCTCCTCGTGCGGGGCGGAGCAGACCGAGTACGCGCGCTCGATCATCTTGCCCGTGGCCTGGTCCTCGAGCCCGAGCGTCACGTACTGGCCCGGCTCGAACTCGATCCGCTTCTCGGGGGCGATGCGCACCGACCACAGATCGGTCGAGTAGTCCTTGCGCCAGGTGACGCGCCCCCGCTGGTATTTCTCCGGGCTGACAGGCATCGCAAGGAAGAGTAGTCCGCCTGCGGTGCCGTGGTACACCCGCGCCATGGCCACGACGTTCGATCGACAAACGCAGACTGTCGGGCGGCAGGAAGCGCTCGACTACCACTCCGCCTGGCCGCGGGGAAAGATCGAGGTGGTCCCCACCAAGCCGGTCGCGACCGCCCGGCAGCTGACGCTGGCCTACAGCCCCGGAGTCGCCGAGCCCTGCCTCGCCATCGCCGAGGATCGCGACCTCTCGTACAAGTACACGGCGCGCGGCAACCTCGTGGGCGTCATCACCAACGGGACCGCCGTCCTCGGGCTCGGGGACATCGGACCCTGGGCGTCCAAGCCGGTGATGGAGGGCAAGGGAGTCCTCTTCAAGAAGTTCGCCGACATCGACGTCTTCGATCTGGAGGTCAACGCGAAGGACATCGACGGCTTCTGCGCCGTGGTGAAGGGCCTGGAGCCCACCTTCGGCGGGATCAACCTGGAGGACGTGAAGAGTCCCGAGTGCTTCGTCATCGAGCGGCGCCTGCGCGCGAGCATGGGGATCCCGGTCTTCCACGACGACCAGCACGGCACCGCCATCATCACGGGCGCGGCGCTGGTCAACGCGCTCGAGCTGGTGAACAAGCGCATCGACGAGGTAAAGGTGGTCTTCGTCGGCGCCGGAGCCGCGGCGGTCGCCTGCGCCGAGCAGTACGTCGCCCTCGGTGTCCCCCGGCAGAACGTCTTCATGTGCGACAAGTACGGGCTCGTCCATCGCGGCCGGGCGGAGGACATGGACGAATGGAAGGGCGTCTTCGCGCAGGGGGAGACGCCGCGGACGCTCGCCGAGGTCGTCCGCGGCGCCGACGTGGTGGTGGGTCTCTCGGCCGCGGGCGTGATCACGCAGGACATGGTGCGAACGCTCGCCAAGGACCCCATCCTCTTCGCGCTCGCGAACCCCGTCCCGGAGATCCTCCCCGAACAGGTCGGCGAGGTGCGCGACGACGTGATCATGGCCACCGGCCGCAGCGACTACCCGAACCAGGTGAACAACGTGCTCGGCTTCCCGGGGATCTTCCGCGGCGCGCTGGACGTGCGCGCCAACGCCATCAACGAGCAGATGAAGCTCGCCGCGTCGCTCGCGCTCGCCACCCTGGCCCGCCAGGACGTGCCGGAGGGCGTCTCGGCGGCGTACGGCGGGCAGAACTTCAAGTTCGGGCGCGAGTACATCATCCCCAAGCCGTTCGATCCGCGCGTGCTCACCGCGGTGGCCCCGGCGGTGGCGCAGGCGGCGATGGATTCGGGTGCCGCGCGCATCCGGCTGGACCGCGCCGAGTACGTCGAGCAGCTGCGCAAGCGCCAGGGCCGCACCTACGAGGTGATGAGCGTTGTGGTGGGCAAGGCGCGCCGCAAGCAGACGCGCATCGCGTTCCCCGAGGGCAACCACCCGCGCATCCTGCGCGCGGCGCAGATCCTCGCCGAAGAGCGGATCTGCCGGCCGGTGCTCCTGGGGAAGCGCGAGGAGATCGAGGCGTTCGCGAAGGAAGCTGCCCTTTCGGCGATCCTCGATCTGGAGGTCGTCGATCCCGTCACCAGCCCTGACATCCAGCAGTACACCCAGCTGCTCTATGGGCTCCGGCAGCGCGCCGGCATGTCGTTCGCCGAAGCGGCCTACCGGATCCGCCAGCGGAGCGTCTTCGCGGCCATGATGCTGCACGAGGGCGCGGTGGACGGCGTGGTGACCGGGCTCACCCGCAGCTATCCGGAGGCGATCCGGCCGCCGCTGCAGATCGTCCGCACGATGCCGGGCCGATTCGCCGCCGGGACCTACATCCTCGCCTTCAAGCACGGCCTCAAGCTGTTCGCCGACTGCACCGTCAACGCCGATCCCACCTCCGAGCAGCTCGCCGACATCGCCATCTCCACCGCGGAGCTGGCCCGCGAGTTCGAGCTGACGCCGCGCGTGGCGATGATCTCCTACTCGAACTTTGGAACCGATCCAGGAGGCTCGCCCGGCAAGGTCCGCCGCGCGCTCGAGCTGGTGCGGCAGCGCCGTCCCGAGCTGGAGATCGACGGCGAGATGCAGGTCGACCCGGCGGTCGTGCAGAGCGTCCGCGAGCAGGAGTTCCCCTTCGTGCGGCTCACG
>JBJMQJ010000134.1:0-9168 GCA_045802765.1 Myxococcales bacterium | reverse complement strand
GCAGCACCCGCTCGTCGGCGCCCCTGGTGACGTTCAATTGCGCGGCAATTCCCGGCGAGCTCGCCGAGGCGGAGCTCTTCGGGCACGCCCGAGGCGCATTCACCGGGGCGGTCGAGGCCCGGCGGGGCTTCTTCGCGCAAGCCGACGGGGGAACGCTGGTGCTCGACGAGGTCGGCGAGCTTCCCGCGCCGGTGCAGGCGAAGCTGTTGCGCGTGTTGCAAGAAGGCGAGATCCAGCCGGTCGGCGCGGGGAAGGTGGAGCGCGTCGACGTGCGCGTCATCGCCTGCACCAACCGCAACCTCACCGCCGAGACACGCGCGGGCCGCTTCCGCGAGGACCTCTACTACCGGCTGTCCGTCGTCGAGCTGGTCATCCCTCCGCTGCGCAACCGCCGTGAAGAGATCCCCACCTTGGCGGCCGAGTTCGCCCGGCGGTACGGCGAGCGTTTCGGAAAGGAGGACGTCCGGCTCTCGCCGTCGCTCGTCGAGGTCCTCTGCCAGGCTCCCTGGCCGGGCAACGTGAGAGAGCTGGAGAACGCGATCGCGCGGATGGTGGCGCTCGGCAAGGACGCCGAGATCGGCGTGGAGGCATTCGCCTCCGCAGCGAACCTCGCGCCGGCGGCGCCCGTCGCCAAGCCGGCCGACGAGGAGACGCCCTCTCTGCGCGACCAGATCGAGACCCTCGAGCGGAGCGTCATCGCGCGCGCGCTGGCCGCGGCCGGTGGAAACCAATCGGAGGCTGCGCGTCGGCTGGGCCTGGCGCGCGGGACGCTGATGGACCGCCTGAGGCGGTACGGGCTCCTCGAGTCTACCACGAACGCGGCAGGCGGACGGCCGCGTCGATTGCATTGAGCAGCGCCTCGTCGCTGAACGGTTTCTGCAGGAACTCGACCGCGCCGTTTGCGAGCGCCCGCTGCCGCGCGTCCTCGTCCGCGTGCGCGGAGATGAAGATGATCGGGAGTCCGTCATGAGAAGCGGTCAGCCGGTCCTGGAGCTCGACGCCACTCATCCCCGGCATCCGGACGTCGAGGATCAAGCACGCCGTGCCCGCCAGCTGGCCGGATTTCAGGAACTCCTCGGCCGAGCCGAACGCCTCGGCGTTGAACCCGACCGACTTCAGGAGGCTCTTCAGCGCCTCCCGCACCGACTCGTCGTCGTCGACGATCGAGATTTTCCGGATCTCCGGCACGCCTGCCTTCCAGGTCCCCTGGAGGAGATCCTGCACACCGCTCCAGGGCCTAGCACCATGAAGATAGATTTTTGTATCACACCTTCGTATAGGGGTCGTCACACTCTCGCGCGCCACCGCTGGCCGGACCGTTCGGCAGGACCCGGCGAGAAAACGCCTCTACCCGGCGCACCTGATCGGGATGCACGCCGGGTCGGACGTCGCGGGCATCACCAGGTGACGTAACGATGGTCATACAGCTCCGCACCCCGCCCCCACGGTCCTCGCCACGTTGCGAATGCCTGAGCGGACGAGCGCCACGGTACCGTCTCGAAGACGGAATCGTCGCCGGCGACGGGGTGCGCCAGAACAGCCTCGGGAAGGGCTACCGAGAGGACCGGCGGTTTGCGGTCCGCAGCGGCGGAAGCGAACAGAAGCAGGGCGGCGGCAACGGAGATTCTCGAGGTCATCGGATTTCCTCCTGGCGTTCGGGTTCGTTCTGCGATTCGGGAGAGGCGCTCGTGGTCGGGAACTGCTGCTACTTCACGTCGGCGACGCTACGCACCGGCGGCCGGGCTTCTTCGATCTCCTCGTTGGGGACGGGCCCGGACCAGGGGGAGATCGCTGGACTGTCGGTCTGCATCGCCGCGATGTCGCCACGCGAGAGCGCGTGGTCGTGTGCGCAGGCGACGAAGCCGAGGGACAAGGTGAGCAAAATGACTGCGAAGCGCTTCATGGCGATCTCCCTTTGTGCCGGTCATTCGTAATCGTTCGTGCCCTTCGAGGTTAGGAGGCCGGCTCGCGTGAAGCGCCGCGATCCCGACGAGCACCCGTTCCGTGCCGACGAGCACCTCGGGGCGGCGAATTCCCGACGAGAGGCCATTTCACGCAGACTGGCGGCTCAGCCCCGGCACGGGCTGCGACTAGACTTGCGGAATGGAGATCGTCCCCGAGATCGGCCAGCCGCGGAAAGCGCTCGGCGTCTGCGTCATGACCGTCGTTCCCTTGCTGCAGCTCGCCACCGAGTACCTGGGCACCGGCGATCGCGGACGCGTCCTTTCCAAGCTGGCCATCTTGATGATCGGCCAGCCGATCCTCATCTGGGGATCGCCGGCCGGCGTTCGTTGGGCGGCCGGGCGGCGATCCGGGCCGCTCCTGTTGCTCTTCGGCGGAATGCTCTCGGCGGGAGCGCTCTACGCGGCGCTCTTCGCCGCGGTCCACCTCGCGAGCCTCTCCTTCCCGGCACTGCGGCCGCGAACGGGAGCGTGGGCGACCTCGGCTGCCCTGCGGATCGGTTTCGCGATGGGCTTGACCAACTTCGGGCTCTGGGTTCTCGCCTTCATCTTCCCCTTTGCCTTCGAGGACGCCCGCTTCCGCGCGCTCGAGGCGCGGCAGCTCCGGACGGCGGCCGAGCTGTCCCGGCTCCGCTCGCATCTCGAGCCCCACTTCTTGCTCAACACGCTCAACGCGGTTGCCGGGCTGGTGACGGAGGACGCGCGCGCCGCGCGCCGCCTGCTCGCGTCGCTGGGAGACCTCTTGCGCGACTCGCTCCGCGACGACGGCGAGATGCAGACGCTCGGCGAGCAGATCGACTGGCTGCGCCACTACGCGCACATTCTCGAGGAGCGGCATGCAGGGCATCTCGCTTTCCGCTGGAAGGTGGGGCAGGAGGCGCGCGCAGCCCTTCTGCCGCGGCTCTTGTTGCAGCCCCTGGTCGAGAACGCGGTGAAGCACGGCGCGCTGGGCCGCAAGAATGGCGGTACGATCGAGGTGCGGGCCGGCGTGTCGGACGCGAGGACGCTCGTCTGCACGGTCGAAGACGATGGCCCGGGAATATCGGATGGCGAGGCGCGGCCAGGAGGATTCGGTCTTCTCTCGGTGCGGCGCCGGCTCGCGTTGCAATACGCCGAGCGTGCCAGCCTCCGCCTCGAGTCTTCGGCATCGGGAATGCGAGCGATCGTGGAGATCCCCGTCGAGGAGACCCGGTCATGAGCCGCGTGCGTTATGTTGACCGGAGCATGGCGACCGGCGAGCCACGCTGATGCTCGCGCTCCTGCTCGCCGCGCCGCTCTTGGTCTTCCACGGCAACGTCGGTCTGGTCGAGGACGTGTACCGGACCGTGCTCGACCTGCCCACCGGAACGAAAGCCACGCCCGCGACCGCGCGCGCAGTCGCGTCGCGGCTGCAGAAGTTCCTGCACGATTCCGGCTACGTCCTCGCCACCGTGCGCGCCCGCGCCGAAGGCGAGCAGATCGCGGTGGACGTCGACGAAGGCCGGCTCGACAAGATCATCTTCCTCGGCGGCGGCGCGTTCGAGACGCTGCGGCTGCGCCTCGAGCTGAACCTCCGCGACGACATCTTCAACAAGCCGGAGCTGGAGCGGCAGCTCAGGGCGCTCGGGCGGCGCCTCGGGCTCGGCGAGTTCGCCTACGAAGTGGTCCCGGTGGCCTATGTCGGGCCGCCTGGATTGCAGCTGAGCCTCGAATCGACCGGGCAGCCGCCGTCGGAGCTCACCGGGTCGGGTCGCCCGTACGAGCTGCACGTCCTGGTGCGGCCCGGCGCGCTCCGGCCCGGGATCTCACCCGAGCTGGAAGTGGACTCGCTCGAAGGCGGCGGCGTCGGCGCGACCTACCAATCGGGGCGCCTGCTGGACGAGCAAGACCGCTACCGGATCGGCGGACGCGTGGCCGGTGCGCTGCGGGGGCGGCTCGACGGGAGCGGGTCCTACTTCACCTTCACGCGCCTGCTGGGCGAAGCGGAGTACGATGCCCCCGCAATCGCCCGGGTACTGCGCCCCTCGCTGCGCGCCCGCGCGGACCTGAGCGACCGGCAGCGCGCCGATTTGCGCCTCGAGGCGTTCCGATTCGCGACGCTGGAAGCTGGCGTGCAGCTCCTCTTCCTGCCGAGTCCTGTGGTATCCGCCGGGCTGGGAATCGGCGTGCAGCGCCGGTTGCTTTACTCGGCGGAGCCGGAGGCAGGCGTGGCCCCCGTCGCCGGGCCGCAATACTCGCTCGCCGACACCCGGCCCTACGCCGACGCGATGCTCTCGTTGACCTTCGATCCGCAATCGATCCGGCGGGACCAGCATCACCAGCTGAACCTCGGCGCTCGCCTCTATGGCTCTCCTCACGAGGGTGACGACCGCGCGCTGCACCTGTCCGCGAGCTACCAGAAGATGTGGCACTTGGGATGGAACGAGCTGTGGCTCGAGGCGCGGGGGCTCTCGCGCACCGGCTTCGTCGCCTTTCCCGAGGAGGAGTCGATCGGCGGCGGCGACTTCCTGCGCGGACCCTTCGGCGCCGAGTACACGCGCCGGCTCGCGGCGATGGACGTCGAGTACCGCCTCTCGCTGTGGCGAGACGTCTTCAAGGTCGGCCTCTTCCACGACGCAGTCGCGTACTCGCGTGTCGACCGGGCCAGCGGCGTCGAGAAGCTGGCTGCGGCGAACTCCGTGGGGCTGGGCGCGCACCTCCTCATCATCGACGAGTTCCAGCTCGATGCCGGCTACGGGGTGGGATGGGCTTCGGGCGGCAAGTTCGACACGGGCGGCGCCCTCGCCGTCCGGCAGGCGTTCTGAACCCGTCCCTAGACGAGGGCATGACGTCACCGCCACCTGCGCCAGGTCGGGGCACGTCTGATCACCGCGCCACCGAACCAGGGGCGGGGGAATGGCGCTGCAAAGTACGGATCGTACCAGAAGGGGCCACCCCAATCGCCGTAGAACCCGTACTCCGGGGCAACTGCGGGGCCATATGCCGGCTCGACCTGCAGCCGATCAAAAGGCGTCCGCTCGACCACCTCCTGCGTACCCGCGTGGACGTCCCAGATCGCGTCGAACGCGGGGATGGCTCCGGCGGATTGCTGATTCGGCGGCAACGGAAAGAACAGGTCGATGACGCGCTTCGATCCGGGCGCCACCGTCACCAGTGGAAGCCCGCCGTTTCCTTCGCTCGTCGTGGAGAACGCCGGCGCGGTGGCACTTGCGCCCTCGATGTCGAGCTTCTGCTCCCGCGTGTCGACGGTCCAGGGCCCGGCGCCGTTGTTGGAGACGACCATGCGCAGGTGCAGCGCGGGCATGGACTCGTTGGAATCTCTCGCGGGGGCCAGCTCCCCCAGCCCGAACGATGCCAGCCGCACGTCTCCCTGCGGCGACGCCGGCGGAATCTCGTAGTCGGCGGCGACGTGCCCGCCGATGCGCCCGGTGGCGTGTTCGGTAGGTTGATACGTGTACTCGTGCGCGCATCCGGCGACGATGAGCGCGGGGAACAGCGCGATCAAGTTCCGCAATGTGGACCTCATTTGCTTCCTCCTGGCTGCCGGTCGAGGCGAACGTTCATGCCGCGGAGCTTAGGAGCGAGGATCGAGCGAGGCGCCAGCGATCCGACAGGCGCCGGTTCCGCGCGGACGAGCGCCACCCAGGAGCACGAACAAAGGAGGCGTCGTGAGCGGTCAGGGCGCGACGAATCCAGGAAAGAACCGCGGCTTCAGGCGCACCTCGTCCGGCACCGGAAAGGGAAACCCGACCACGACGGCCTTGCCTTGCACCTGGTCCTGCGCCGTGCAGCCGGACGTGCAAGGCTTCGCCGCCGGCGCAATCTCGGTGGCGTCCTCTCCCATCACCTGTCCCATCCGGCCGCCGCTCGCAACGCTCCACTGCGATACGCCGCCGCAGTGGCTCACCGTTCCGGGATGCAGCGGGTTGGGAATGCTGTTCGTGCAGTCCTTCACGATGCGCGTGGCTGCCTGGGCGCTGTCGCGACCCACGAACTTGCTCGAAACATCGTTGGCGAAGTTCACGCGCGCAATCACCGTCACGGTGCCGTCGGGGTTCGCTCCCTCGCAGATCACCGGGCTGCCGTCCGGGAGGATGCCGGAGCAGGGAATGTCGAGCCCCAGCAGGGTACGGACGTTCGGATTGTCGAAGTAGAAGACGCCGTCCGCGAGCACGTGCGTGAAGACGGTCGCGGTGCCGTCGGCGCGGGCGGGCTCGACCTGGAAGATCCCGCCGTTCGCGCAGTCGCTCGCCTGGATCTTCATGGAGAGCCCGAAGCCGGTCCGCTTGATGACCAGCTTCTGCCGGTCGATCTCCACGGCGATGTCGCTCGTCAGCGAAAGCCCGCGGTGATCGGGAACCCTGCTGGCGAAGACCGGAGTCGGCTTCCCGCCGGTGATGTCGCGCGGGTTCGGAGCGCCGGTCAGCTCCCAGTCCCGGATCCCGAACGTCGACGACTCCACCGTGAACTCCATGTATCGACCCCTGACGACGAACGTGCTGCCGACGCTGCTCGCCCCGACGACGGTCTTCCGATCTCCGGAGAGTCCCAGAAGAGAGAAGCCGCCGCCGTCGCAGCTCGCGGACGAAGCGGCGAAGGCGCGGGACGGCGTGAGCGCCAGCGCGGCGAGGCAGATCGCTCCCGCGGCCAAAAGGCCAGACCGCCCTCTCCTGCTCGTCCTTGTTGCCACCATCTCCTCCATCTCTCGTTCGGTCATCGCAGACCTCCTCGTTCTGTCGTGTGGGACGGCGTCCCGGCGATCCGGTACCGCTAGAGACAGCAGCGTCGCCTGGAGCGGGACACGATTCCGACGAAGGGCGGCTCGGGGGCCACGAAAGGTCGCGGGACACGCACCGGAAGCGGCAGCCGATCGCGCCGGAGCGCGTTCGCGCGACTCGCGCTGCGCTGGACACGATCGGCAAAAAGGTGACGAGCGCCCAATTTCCACGGACGGGCACGGCAGCGCCTCCGAAGGCCGCAACTACACTCGAGGCATGAAGATCGTCCCGGAGATCCCCATCGAGGAGGTCCGCACATGAGCCGCCTTCGCGCGCTGGTGGTCGAGGACGAATGGCCAGCGCGGAATTACCTCGTCCGCCTCATCGAGGCGACGCAGCTGGCCGAGGTGGTCGGCGCGGTGGCCAGCGCCAGCGAGGCACGGGAGGTCCTGGCGACGCTCCCGGTCGACGTGGTCTTCGTCGACGTGCAGCTCTCGTGCGGAGAGACTGGCCTCGAGCTCGTTCAGTCATTGGTTGCTTCCCCCGACGCGCCGTTCGACGGGCAGTCGCGGAACGGCGTCGCGCGGCCCTTGTTCGTGCTGGCGACCGCCTTCGGTCAGCACGCCGTCGAAGCGTTCGATCTAGGCGTCGCCGACTACCTGCTGAAGCCGTTCAACGAAGAACGCGTCGAACAATGCCTGCGCCGGCTGCACGAGCGGCGGCCGAACGGCGGTCCGGGCCCGGGACGCGTCGTGGCGCGGCGCAAGAGGGGTCTCGTCTTCATCGACCCCGCGGAGATCTGGGCGTTCGAGGCGTCCGAACGCTTGAGCTTCGTGCATTCCAGCCAAGGGAAGTTCGACATCGATCTGTCCCTCGCCGCCATCGAGACCTCCTTCGGCCGATCCCTCATCCGCGTCCACCGCAACTGGCTGGTGAACCTCGCCTTCGCCAGGGAGCTGGACCGCGAAGGCAGCGAGACGACGCTCTTCGTCGGTACCTCGATCGGGGACGAGAGCCAGGGCGTCCGGGTCCCCGTGTCGCGCGATCGCGCGCAGGCGCTGCGGAATGCGCTGCTCGCGAACGCGACCGGTGTGCGCCGCTTCTAGCTCGACACCGGTCGGCGGTCGACGACCGCTCGTCGCGCCGATCACGCCTTTCGTCGGATCGGGCCGGCCTTCCCTACGACTGCGCGGTAGTCAGAGTGCAGCATGAGGAGCGAAGCATGAGGGGCCGACCGGCATGAACACGATCCTGGTAGTCGACGACGACGATTCAACGGTCGAGTTCCTCGCCCGGCTTCTGGAGTTGCACGGCTACGCGGTGCTGACCGCGTCGAACGGGCAGGAAGCGCTCGAGCGGGCATCCGCAACCGTACCGGCGCTGATCATCACGGATCAGAGGATGCCGATCATGACCGGACCAGAGTTGTTTCGCTCCTTGCAGAAGAGTCACCGGCTTCGCCAGGTACCCGTCATCCTGGTCACGTCGGGCCCGCCGGCTAAAGCCCGCGATCTCCACTGGGCGCAGGTGATCCGCAAGCCTCTCGAGTTCGAGGCCCTCTTGCGTGCCATCGACCGCGTGTTCCGCGAGGCCGCCGAACGATCCGCCCTGGCTTGATCCTCGATCGTCACTCGTCCGAGGTCTGCGCGCGCGTCTCAGGCTCGGCGGAGCGCGCAAGGAAGCTCATGCATTCGCTGCGGGTGATCGAATATAGCCAGGTACAGACGCTCGAGCCGCCTCGGAACGACTCGAGGTTCCGATAGGCGTTGACGAAGATCGCCCGAGCTACTTCGTACGCGTCATCCCGGTTCCGGGTAACACGCAGACACCAGCGGACGACCTTCTCGTAGTGCCGCCGGAACAACTCGTCGACCCAGACAGAGCCGACCTCCCGGCCGCTCGCGGCCAGGTACCTCGCGATCAGCTCCGCGTCGGACAGCGGTTGCAGCTGGTTCTCCTTCACGCCACTTCGGGACACCCGGACAGGGCGAGACGCGACAACGTGCATTTTTCGTACCGACGATTCATCGCCGGGCAGTGTTGCGGATGGCAGCCGTCTTCGAGCTCCGTTCCGCTGACGTCCGTTCGGCGCGACAGGCCGCGGCACGAGCGGCCTGCCGCGGGCGCGTCAGTTCGCCTGTCCGTCCGTCGCCGGCGCGTCGGTTCGCCAATCGTCCACGAGCGGCGCCTCGACATCGCCGCCGCCGAGCTGATCGGAACGCTCCAGGAACCGCGACATCGGATTCGGCTTGGCCACGGGAATTCCATCGGCATCGATCGTGGCCGGCTCGTTGAAGTCCATTCCATACGCGGGGGGCTTCGAGGTCGCGGTCTTCGCCTCGCTCGTGGTCGCTGCGGCGTCCGGGACATCGTCCTGCGCCCTTGCCGCGGTCGCGGTCGACGATCCCACTGCAAGCATCATCGCGAACAACGTCTTCCATTTCATTTTGCAACCTCCTGTGTACCGGTCGGAGTCGACCATTCGTGTACGCGGAGGTCTAAGGACGACG
>JBJMQJ010000133.1:0-4575 GCA_045802765.1 Myxococcales bacterium | reverse complement strand
TACGCGCCCTGGATCGGGTCCTCGACGTCAAGGGCCGCCGACACGGCGCGAGACACGCTGGAACAGTCGTCGAGCGAGACGCCGCCATCCCTGTCGATGTACAGGCGCAACGTGGTGCGGCCGCCCGCTCCCGCCAGCTCGACGTCGACCAGCTCGAGCCCCTCGCCCGCGGCGAGCGGCGCTGCGATGGCGCGCACCTTCTCGACGATCTCCTCCTTGCGACCCACCTGAAACTCCGCCTCGAAAAACAAAAAAAGCGGGCAGACTGCGCCCACTTCCCCGGACCCGCCCCGAGGGCGGGCACAGCGAAAATGTCACCCGCCGCGTAGCAGACCGCTCCGAAGCAGTCAAGCCGGGCAGCGAGCGGTTTCAGGTTTATAACAGGGCCTGAGGTGCAGGTGTTCCAGGCAGCAGCCATCCAGATGGGCGCGGGCCCTGTCCGCGCCGAGAACGAAGCGCGCGCCGTGTCCCTCATCGACAGGGCTTGCGAGGCGGGCGCGCGGCTGGTCGGCCTCCCGGAGATGTGGGAGCACGTCGGGCCCGCCGCGCAGAAGCGGGAGTTCGCGGGCGCGGTGGACGGACCGCAGCTGGCCCGGATCCGCGACCTCTGCGCCCGGCGGTCCGTGTGGTGCCTGGCGGGCTCGATCGCCGAACGCGCGGCGGACGGCCGGGTGCACAACACCGCCGTGCTGATCGGTCCGCGCGGAGAGATCGCCGCGTCCTATCGCAAGCTGCACCTGTTCGACGTGGACATCCCGGATGGCGCGCGCTACCGCGAGTCGGAAGCAGTGGCGCCCGGAGAATCGGTCCCGCCGGTGGTGGAGCTGACCGGCCTCGGCGTGCGGCTGGGGCTCTCCGTCTGTTACGACCTCCGCTTCCCCGAGCTCTATCGGCGGCTCGCGGAACAGGGCGCCGACATCCTCTCCGTCCCGGCGGCTTTCACGGCGTACACGGGCCGAGCGCACTGGGAGGTCTTGCTTCGGGCCCGGGCGGTGGAGAACCAGGCCTACGCTTTCGCGCCGGCGCAGGTGGGGCGCATCGGGCCACTGCAGGAGAACCGGCATGCCTACGGGCATGCGCTGATCGTGGACCCCTGGGGCGAGGTGGTGGCCGACGCGGGCGCCTCGGGGGACGGGTTCGCCCTGGGCCGCATCGATCCGGCCCGCCTCGCGCAGGTCCGCCGGGATCTGCCCGCCCTGCGGCACCGCCGCCGCGACGTTCTGTAGCCGGCCTTTCAGGGGCTCCGGTGGCCGTGCGAGCCTGGAAGGAATCCGGCGGTGGGCAAAGGTGCGCTCTGCCTCGCATACCGAGGGTGCGGCCGTTTGACAGGCCGGAGGCTGGCCAGGTACCGTCCTACCATCGGGCGAGGTGTCATCCGAGAGGGGCCACCATGGAGATCACCGAGGTCCGCGTCTTCCCCGTGAACGAGGAGCGCCTGAAGGCCTACGTGACCATCACCCTGGACGCCTGCTTCGTCGTGCGCGACCTGAAGGTCATCAACGGAAATACCGGCCTCTTCGTCGCCATGCCTGCAAAGCGCCGCAAGGACGGGACGTTCAAGGACATCGCCCACCCGCTCAACAGCGAGACGCGCGAGCGGATGGAGAAGATCATCCTCGCCGAGTACGAGCGCGAGGTGGCCCGCGGGACGCCTCCGACCAACGCTGCCGCCGCATCGGGATAGGCTTGAGGCCCGACGCCCGGGCCGTGTAGAAGGCCCCCATGCACACGAAGCAACCGGGGAACGGCGCCGACTTCGTGGTCCTCTCCGGAAACTCGAACGTCCCGCTCGCCCGGGAGGTCTGCGAGTACCTGCAGCAGCCGCTTGGAAAATCCTCGCTGACGCGCTTCTCCGACGGCGAGATCCAGGCCGAGATCGGCGAGAACGTCCGCGGCCGGGACGTGTTCCTCATGCAGAGCACCTCCACGCCGGTCAACGACCACCTGATGGAGCTGCTCATCCTCATCGACGCCGCCCGCCGCGCCAGCGCCTCGTCGATCACCGCCGTGATGCCGTACTACGGCTACGCGCGGCAGGACCGGAAGGTGGCCCCGCGCACGCCGATCACCGCGCGCCTGGTAGCGGACCTCATCACCAGCGCGGGCGCCGACCGGTTCGTCTCGATGGACCTGCATGCCGGGCAGATCCAGGGATTCTTCGACATGCCGTCCGACCACCTCTATGCCTCGCCCGTGCTGGTCGAGCACATGCGCAAGGCGTTTCCCAATCCGGAAGAGGTGGTCATCGTCAGCCCCGACGCGGGAGGGGTCGAGCGCGCCCGCGCCTACGCCAAGCGGCTGGGCACCACCCTGGCCATCGTCGACAAGCGGCGCAGCAAGGCGAACGTGGCGGAGGTGATGAACCTCATCGGCGACGTGCGCGGCAAGGTCGGCGTCCTGCTCGACGACATGGTGGATACCGCCGGGACCCTCACCCAGGGCGCCAAGGCGGTCCTGGACGAGGGCGCCAAGCGCGTCCTGGCGTACGCCGTCCATCCCGTGCTGAGCGGCCCGGCCATCAAGCGCATCAGCGAATCGGCCATCGAGCAGCTGGTGGTGACCAATACCATCCCGCTCTCGCCTGCCGCCCGCGACTGCAAGAAGATCGTCCAGCTCTCCGTGGGCCGCATCTTCGGCGAGGCCATCCGCCGCATCTACTCGGCCGATTCCCTCTCCAGCCTCTTCGTCTAGCCTCACGAGCCAAGAAGATCACCGCGAAGAGCGCGACGCGCGCGAAGAAGGTCGTTGGAACAAACCACTTCGCGACCTTCGCGGTCTTCGCGGTTGATCTCTGAGGCAGTCCACTCTTTGCAATTCGCTTGCGCGCGCCGGACCGGCGTGCTATCCAGGCGCGCTTTCGGAAGGATTCCGGGCGGTTTCGCGTTTACCCCGGTGCCCACCAGACCCAGGCTTGCGGCTCGCCCGCCGCGGCGGTGGTGCCCGGTACGGAGGAAGTCATGGCGCAGGACACGTCCACGCTGCAAGCGCAGGTGCGGGAGAAGTCGGGCAAGGGCCCGGCGCACCGGCTGCGCGCGAAGGGCCTGGTCCCGGCCGTCTGCTACGGACGGTTCGAGAAGCAGGCCCTGATGGTCGCGATCGATCCCGAGGCGCTCGGCAAGGCCATCGCGACCCCGCACAAGTTCAACACGGTGATCAAGCTGGAGGTGTCCGGCAGCGAGCCGCGCACCGTCCTCTTCAAGGATTACGAGAAGGACCCCGTCGACGGGCACATCCTCCACGTCGACTTCCTCGAAGTGCGCATGGACCAGGACGTGGTCGTCAACGTTCCGGTGGTGCTGACCGGCAAGCCCGCCGGCGTGACCGAGGGCGGCATCCTGCAGCAGGTCAGCCGCACCCTGCCCGTCATCTGCAAGCCGGCCCAGATCCCCGAGAAGATCGAGGTCGACGTCTCGAACCTCAAGATCGCCGAGTCGATCCACATCTCGGACATCAAGCCGCCCGAGGGCGTGCGCTTCAAGACCAACGTGATCAAGAACGCCACCATCGCGGTGGTGACCATCCCCGAGAAGGAGGAGGTCGCTCCTGCTCCGGCGGCGGCGGTCCCGGGGACCGAGGGTGCGGTGGCGGGCACTGCTGTTCCTGGCGCTCCCGGCACGGCGGCTCCCGGCGCACCCGGGGCGGCGGCGGGTACCGCCGGCGCGGCTCCGGCTGCCGCTGGCGCGCCCGCGGCGGGTGGCGCTCCGGCGAAGGGCGGCGGCGCGGACAAGGGCGCGAAGAAATAAGCGCCCGTGCGCCTTCTGGTGGGCCTCGGCAACCCCGGCGCGAAGTACGAGCGCACGCGGCACAACCTGGGGTTCCGCATCGCCCAACTGGCGGCGGAGAAGCTGGGGCTCTCGCTGGACCAGACCCGCTGGAACGCGGTCCTGGGTACGGGCAGGGTGCGGGGGGAGCAGATCGCGATCGTGCTCCCGCAGACGTTCATGAACTTGTCGGGCGAGTCGGTGGGGCACGCGGCGCGGTTCTGGAAGATCGATCCGGGGGAACTGGTGGTGGCGCACGACGATCTGGACCTGGCGCTCTCGCGGGTCCAGGTGAAGGTGGGCGGCGGCGACGGAGGTCACAACGGGCTGAAGAGCCTGCGGCAACATCTGAGGGGACACCATGAAATGGTGTCCCCCCGAGGCGATACGGTCCCGGACTTCGTGCGCGTCCGGTTCGGCATCGGCCGGCCGCCGCAGGGTTGGGACCCGGCGGACTTCGTTCTGGCGAGGTTCACGGAGGAGGAGGAGAAGGTGGTCGGGGAGCTGTTGCCGGTGGCGGCGGATGCGGCCGCGGTGGCGCTCCTCGAAGGCACGGCGGCGGCGATGAACCGGTTCAACCGGCGGTCGAAGGAGGCCGGCGGCGAGAAGGGCGAAGCGCAGAAGAACGTGGACCTCGCCGGGGGTGTGACCTCCGGCAAACCCAAGAGGTGATGGACATGCAGCAAGCAGAGACGCACGCAGGCGGCGGAGCGGCGCAGATCGCTCCGGGCACCAAGCTCCGAGAATACGAGACGATCTTCCTCCTGCGGCCCGACCTGGCCGAGGACCTGGTCGACAAGATCGTCGAGCGCCT
>JBJMQJ010000012.1:0-3662 GCA_045802765.1 Myxococcales bacterium | reverse complement strand
TGCACGCCGACGATCGCCTTGACGATGAACGAGTCCGACCCCGAGCCGCCGCCGATGCCGAAGTTGAGATCCAGCCAGCGCGTGGCGAGATCGACGACGCCGAAGGCGCGATGCACCTGTTCGCTCACGGGCAAGAGGGCATCGGCGGCGCCGAGAGCCGTGTAGTACTCGGCGCCCAGCGAGAGCGCCTCGGTCACCGACCACGCGGCCTTGGCGCACGGCTCCAGCTCGGGATGGAACGCTCCGTTCAGCTCGAAGGAGACGATCGGGTTGAGCCACAATCCGAGCCGGCCGGCGCGCGCCTCCAGGATGGGGCGCAGCTCGCCGCCGCGGCGGGCGGCCTCGTAGCGGGCGGGGATCCACGACAGCTCGCCGTTCAAGGCGAGGCGCAGCCACCCGAATGCGGGCTCCGGAAGCCGCGCCTTCAGCCGCAGCTTCGCTCCCGCGTAGTCATAGGTGCCGTCGGGGCGCAGCGCGGATTGCAGGTAGGCGCCGGCCTCCAGCCAGTCGGTCAGCCCGAGGTGCGGCTCCAGCGTGGCGTGGGCCACGTGATGCGTGGGCAGCTCACCCGCGGCGGAGGGCTGCTCCGCTCCTTGCAGCACGGCGTTGAGATGGATCTCCACCCCCACCGTCAGCGGGGGCGCCGTGCTCGCGTCGTACACCTGGATCTCGAACGCGTCCTGCGCGCCTGCGGCCGTGGCGCAAAGGAGGAGCAGCAGGGAGGCTCGCACGGGCGTACTGTACGGTGAAAGGTTCCGGGGCGCCTGTCAGCCTGACCGGATCGGAGGACTCCATGGCGGAGAAACGCTTTCTGATCGTGGGTGCGGGCATGACGGCGCAGGCGGCCGCGCAAGGGATCCGCGAGGTGGATCCGCGCGGTCCGATCACCATGCTCGGCGCGGAGCCGCATCCGCCGTACGCGCGGCCGCCGCTCTCCAAGGCGCTGTGGAAGGGGCAGGCGGAGGACTCCGTCTGGCTGCCGCCGGTCGCGGGCGTCAAGCTGCTCTCCGATCGCCGGGTCACCTCCGTGGACCGCAAGGCGCGCCGGGTGACCGACGACCGGGGCGAGTCGCATCCCTACGACAAGCTGCTGCTCGCCACCGGCGGCGCGCCACGCCGCTTGCCGTTTGGCGGAGACGCGGTCGTGTACTTCCGCACTCTCGACGACTATCGCCGGCTGCGCCGCGGTGGAAAGCGCGCCGTGGTGATCGGCGGAGGCTTCATCGGCAGCGAGATCGCCGCCGCCCTCTCGATCGACGGGCGCGAGGTGACCATGGTCTTCCCCGAGGACGGGATCTGCGCCCGCGCCTTTCCCAAGGACCTGGCCGCCTTCGTCACCGGCTACTACCGGGAGAAGGGCGTGCAGGTGCTGGCGGGTGACGTGCCTACCGCGATCGCGGAGAGCGGGGCGGTGCGCACCCGCTCGGGTCGCGAGCTGCCCGCGGACGCCGTCGCGGCCGGCCTCGGCATCGTGCCGGAGACGAAGCTCGCCGAGGACGCGGGCCTGACGGTGCGCGACGGAATCGTCGTGGACGCGCAGCTGCGCACCAGCGATCCGGACGTCTTCGCGGCGGGGGACGTGGCGCGGTTCCACAGCGAGGTGCTGGAGAAGGAGGTCCGCGTCGAGCACGAGGACAACGCGAACACGATGGGCCGCCTGGCGGGCCAGGCCATGGCGGGCGCGTCCGTCTCCTGGCGCCACGTGCCGATGTTCTACTCGGACCTCTTCGACCTGGGTTACGAGGCGGTGGGAGAGATCGATTCTCGCCTGGAGACCGTCGCCGACTGGAAGGTGCCCTTCCGCGAGGGAGTCGTCTACTACCTCCGCGACGGTCGCGTGCGCGGCGTCCTGCTCTGGAACACCTGGGGGCAGGTGGACAACGCGCGCGCTCTGCTCGCCGAGCCCGGGCCGTACCGCGACTTGAAGGGTCGCCTGCCGCGCTGATTTCTCCGCCGGGGAAGCGGCCGGTGTTACGCTGCCTCGCGTGGCAGACGAGATCGTCATTCCCGCATTCCGCGCCGTCCCGCGCACCGGCGTCATCTTCGTCACCTCCGAAGCGCACCGCCGGGGGTACCGGTCGCGCGACCCCAGCTGGTCCAACCTGGGGCAGGGCCAGCCGGAGACGGGCGAGCTGCCCGGAGCGCCTTCCCGCGTGCACCAGGTCGCCATCGAGGTGGACGATCAGGAGTACGCGCCGGTCCCGGGCGTCTGGGAGCTGCGCGAAGCGGTCGCCTCGCTCTACAACCGGCTCTACCGGCGCGGGATGCCTTCGCAGTACAGCGCGGAGAACGTCTCCATCTCGGGCGGCGGCCGGGCCTCGCTGACGCGCGCGGCCGCTTCGTTGGGCCACGTCAACCTCGGCCACTTCCTGCCGGACTACACCGCGTACGAGGAGCTGCTCGACATCTTCCGTGCCTTCACCGCCATCCCCATCCTCCTGGAGGGCGAGCGCGGCTATGCCTTCACCGCGGAGGATCTGCGCCGCGAGGTGCAGGGCCGCGGGCTGTCGGCGCTGCTCGTCTCCAACCCCTGCAATCCGACCGGCAAGCTGGTGCAGGGCGAGGAGCTGTCGCGCTGGGTGCGCCTGTCTCGCGAGCTCGAGTGCACGCTGCTCATCGACGAGTTCTACAGCCATTATGTGTGGAGCTCACGGCCGGGGCACCTGCCGATCGAGAGCGCCGCGCGCTACGTCGAGGACGTCGACCGCGATCCGGTCGTGCTCTTCGACGGGCTGACGAAAAACTGGCGTTACCCGGGGTGGCGGGTGACCTGGACCGTCGCGCCCAGGACGGTGATCGAGGCGGTGGCCAGCGCGGGCTCGTTCCTCGACGGCGGGGGCAGCAAGCCACTGCAGCGCGCGGCCATCCCGCTGCTCGACGACGAGCACGTCCGCGCCGAGACGCTCGCCACGCACGCGGTCTTCCGCGACAAGCGCGACCGCATGCTGTCGCGCCTGGAGCGGCTCGGGATCCGCGCCGATCGCGCTCCCGACGGAACCTTCTACGTCTGGGGCAACCTGGCCGGCTTGCCGCCGCCGCTCAACGACGGGATGGGCTTCTTCCGCGCCGCGCTGGAGCGCAAGGTGATCACCGTGCCCGGCGAGTTCTTCGACGTGAACCCAGGCAAGCGGCGCAGCCGCCGCGCCTCGCGATTCCGCAGCTACACGCGGTTCTCCTTCGGTCCGCCCGAGGCGGAGATCGATACCGCGCTGGGGCGAATCGAGGAGATGGTCTCGGGCGCGACTGCCCGCCGGCCCTGACGCGCAAGCCAAAGAGATTGCGCCGCTGAGGTCACGGAGGGCACGGAGGAGGGAGGGTCGAACCCAACCAACCTCCGTGAGCTCTGTGGTGCAATTCGTTCGATCACTGCTGCTTCGGGCTCGACGTGCTGCTCTGGCTGCTCTTCACGTCGATCTTCAGCGCCGTAAGCAGACCATCGATCACCTGGTAGGAGGCCCGCACGTCCTGTCCCGGCTTGATCTGGTCCGCCGAGCCCATCTGGCCGTCGACCGTGATTGCCGTCGAGTCGTTCAGCTTGAGCCGCAGATCCCCCCGATCGCTTGACCGGAGCAGCAGCTCGTCCTTGCTGGCGGACACGGCCTGGCCGCGGACGTCCTTCGCCTGCATGTAGGCCTGCTGGTTCTGCTGGGTCATCTGCTGGT
>JBJMQJ010000132.1:0-6167 GCA_045802765.1 Myxococcales bacterium | reverse complement strand
GGTCGTCGCGGGTCCAGATGCTGGTTGCCAGGTCGTGCGGGTTCTCGAACAGCGAGAAGCGCACGAACGCCTCGAAATCGGGCAGCGCCATGGTGACGAGGATGGGCATGAACAGCTCGGTAGTCGCGAGTTGATACTCGCGGACGCCCTTGCCGTCCCAATCGTGCTTCAGCGCCGTCCGCGGCGTCGCGCCGTCGATGAGCGCGGGCTTCACCGCCTCCGCGTTCTGCCCGTACTCGCCCGGCGCGCGCCCGCCCTCGCGGACCACCTTGAGGCCGGCCTTGCGCGCCTCGGCCACCAGATCGACGGCGGTCTGCGCCTTGTGCACCATGAGCGGGCCCAGCGTCTTGTCGCCCGCGTCGGCCCTGCGCGGGTCGGCGACCGTCCAGCGATCCATCTCCGCCGCGACGAGCGGCACCAGGCGGTCGAGAGTGGCGCGAGAGGCGGCGATGCCGTGCAGGCCGGTGCATTTGTGACTGGACAACCCGAGCTTGGCATAGGTCAGGCGGCCGGCGATCTTCTGCAGCTCGTCGTCCGAATAGCCGTCGTCCACCCAGGCCCAGTTGCAGCCCCCGCCCTCGAACCGCGTGCGCAACAGCCCGCGTCCGGCCGAGATGGCGCGAGCGGTCTCGGACGAGCCGGTCACCGCGACCACGGCGGCGCGGTGGTCGGTCGCGAGCGGCGCGATCCCTTTTCCGAAGCCTTCCACCTTCTGCACGAAGCGCGGGTCCGCGCCCGCGGCGAGGAACGCGCGGACCATCGAGGTGTTGGTGAGCGCCGCGAACGGGTGGCCTTTCAGGATCCAGGGGCAACCGGCGAGATACGCGCCGGCCAGGTGGATGGTCGGGATTCCCCAGATGAAGTTCATCGGCGTGACGATGACCGACAGTCCGGCGGGGAGCCACGCGTCGCGCCAGTAGCGCTGCCCGGCGAACATGTCGGGGACCATCTCGCCCTGGATGGCCGCCTCGAAGGCGCCCTCGAGGTGGTCGCAGGCGCGCTTCGCCTCGAAGAAGTCCTTCTCCGCCTCGAGCCGCGTCTTGGGGATCTGCTGGCGGATCTCGTGCAGATAGTCGTCGGCGAAGTAGTTCAGGATGCGCGAGACGTTCTTGACCACCTGCTTGCGGTACGCGAGCCCCTCCTCGGCCCAGGCGAGGGACTTCCACACCTGGTCGCCGAAAGCCAGGGCGGCCTCGACGTCCTGCTTCCCGCTGGCCGGCACGTCGAACAGCTTGACGCGCCGGTCGGCGGGCGAGGCCATCTCGGCGTGCTCGCCCGAGGCCGGGGCGCGCCACTCGCCGGCGATGTAGTTGCGGACGATCGTCTTCGCGTCGCCCGGCTTCGTCGCGATCCCGTGCTGCGCATGACAGAACAGGTACGGGCGCAGCGCCTCGATGTCCTGCTCCGCCATCTGCCGTGCGAACAGCGAAAAGGCGGCCCTCCGCTCGGCGTAGCGCGCGGCGAGGGGATCCGCGCCCAGCTGGCCGCGCTCGTCGAAGGCGCGGATGTCGGCCTGGAGCTTCGCGTCGACGAACGCCATCGCGTTTCCTCCCTGATCCTTCATAGTCATCGCCGGCAGGCTGGCGCCACGTCCTCCCGGGCACGGACT
Organism: Myxococcales bacterium; assembly: GCA_045802765.1. Lineage (GTDB taxonomy): Bacteria > Myxococcota > Myxococcia > Myxococcales > 40CM-4-68-19 > VBKO01. Next base: position 4,558 of record JBJMQJ010000132.1, on the reverse strand, counting down.
CCCTGAAGTGCTTTGCTTTCTACAGCATCTAGCCCCGGCGCGGGCGCTCCCCGAAGATCGCCGTGCCGACCCGCACGATCGTCGCCCCCTCTTCGATGGCCACCTCGAAGTCGGCGGTCATGCCCATCGACAGGTCGGGCAGCCCGAGGCGGTCGCGCATCTCGCGCAGCGCGCGGAAGTGCGGGCGCGGATCCTGGTCGGGAGGGGGGATGCACATCAGGCCTTCGCAGCGGAGCCGTTCCACCTCGCGCACGGCGGCGTGGAGCGCCTCCACCTCCTCGGGCAGCGCTCCTCCCTTCTGCGGCTCGCGCCCCACGTTGACCTCGAAAAGGACGCGCTGGACGACGTTCTTCGTCTCGGCGCGCTTGGACAGCTCCCTGGCGAGCGAGGGCCGGTCGCAGGTGTGGATCAGGGCGGCGTGACCGACGACGATCTTCACCTTGTTCGTCTGCAGCGCACCGACGAAGTGCCATTCCGCCTCGGGGAGCGCGTCGGCTTTCTCGTGCAGCTCCTGCGCGTAGTTCTCGCCGAAAACGGTCTGACCGGCGGCGAACGCGACCAGCACCGCCTCGAGCGGCTGTCCCTTGCTGACCGCGACGAGCTGCACGGTGTCGGGATCGCGGCCCGCCCTGGAGCAGGCGGCGCGGATGCGCTCCTGCACGCGCGCGAGGTTCTCCGCTACCCCCACGGCATCCTCAGCCCCGCGCCCGCGAGGAGCTGCAGCGTCTCCGTCAGCGGAAGGCCGACCACGTTCGAGAAGCTGCCGTCGACCCGCTCCACGAAGGCGCCTGCCAGCCCCTGCACCGCGTACGCGCCCGCCTTGTCGTCGCCGTCGCCGGACTCGACGAGCCACCGCAAAGCGGCGTCGGACAGGTCGGTGAACCGCACACCGGTCACCACGGCCCGCGACCTGATCTCACCGTCGGTGGCGATGCACACGCCCGTGATCACCCGGTGTTCGGCGCCGGAAAGGCGGCGCAGCATCCGCTCCGCGTCGGCGCGATCGCGCGGCTTCTCCAGGACCTCCTCGCCGAAGACCACTACGGTGTCTGCGGCGAGGGCGACGGCCGGACCCTGTCCGCCGCGCTTGCGCCAGGAGTCGAGGCCCGCCGCCGCCTTCTCGCGGGCGAGCCGCTCCGGGTAGTCCGCGATCCGTTCTCCGGAAGCGCGTTCTTCGGGCACGCGCGGGACCTCGACGTCGAAGCGGAACCCCAGGCGAGAGAGCATCTCGCGGCGGCGCGGAGATCCGGAGCAGAGCACGAGGCGCATGTGGGGCGCTGTAGCAGCCTCTACGCCTGCGTCAAGCGGGAAAACGGGGATCCGCGCGGACGGATGTTACACTCGCCGGATGCAGGCCCGCGACCTGCTCCGCCAGCTGCAGCGCACCGTGGACGAGCTGGCGGTGCTCAACGAGATCGGCAAGGCGCTTACCTCGTCGCTCGACGTCGGCGAGGTGATGCACCTCATCCTCGCCAAGGTTTCGGAGCTCTTGAAGCCGCGCAACTGGTCGCTGCTCCTGCGCGATCCGCTGACCGGCGAGCTGTACTTCAAGGCGGCGGTGGGCGCCGGCAGCGAGATGCTGATGCATCTGCGCCTGCAGCGCGGCGAGGGCATCGCGGGCTGGGTGGCCGAGCACAACGCTCCGCTCATCGTCGACGACGTCACCGCCGACCCGCGCTTCGCGGCGCGCTTCGACAAGACCTCGCGCTTCCACACCAAGTCGATCCTCTGCGTCCCGCTCACCTTCAAGGGGCGGGTGCTGGGCGTCATCGAGCTGGTGAACGGCGAGGGCGACGGCAGCTTCAACTCCGAGGACCTGCGCATCCTCAGCACGGTGGCCGAGTTCAGCGCCATCGCCATCGAGAACGCGCAGAACTTCGCCAAGGTGCAGGAGCTGACCGTCCTCGACGATCACACCGGCCTGTTCAACTCGCGGCACCTCAAGCGCACGCTGGAGCAGGAGATCGTCCGCGCCACCCGCTTCGGGCACCCGGTCTCGCTCATCTTCTTCGACCTCGATCACTTCAAGCAGGTGAACGACACGCACGGGCACCAGGCCGGGTCGCGCGTGCTGGCCGAGATCGGGCGCCTGCTCCTCGGGACGCTGCGCTCCACGGACGTGCCGGTGCGCTACGGAGGCGACGAGTTCGTCATCCTCCTGCCCGAGACGAGCAAGGACCAGGCGATGGAGTGCGCCAAGCGGCTGCGAGGCGAGATCTCGCGCTGGAAGTTCCTCGCGGACGAGGTCTACGGCCCGCTGCAGATCACCGCCAGCCTGGGCGTGGCCTCGTTCCCGGACGACGCTCGCATGCCGGAGGAGCTGCTCCGCCGCGCCGACGACGCCATGTACCGGGTGAAGGCGGAGCGGCGCGACGGCGTGGCGGCGGCCCTTCCACAGCAGGCCGCTCCGCGCGACCAAAGCTTGACCAGGGGGGTATCTTCTTGAGCATGAAGCTCACTCCGCTCGACCTGCAGCAGAAGTCCTTCCGCAAGCTGCGCCTCGGCGGCCTCGACGAGAGGGAGGTGCGCGCCTTCCTCGAGCTGTGCGCCTCGGAGATGGAGGACCTCATCCGCAAGCTCCACCAGCAGGACGAGGAGCTGCGCCGGCGCGAGTCGCGCATCGAGGAGCTGCGCTCGCGCGAGCACCTCCTCCAGCAGACGCTCACCACCGCTCAGAAGCTGGCCGAGGAGGTCAAGGAGAACGCCCGCAAGGAAGCGGAGATCCGGGTCTCCGAGGCCGAGCTGCAGGGCGAGAAGATCGTCCAGAACGCGCAGCAGAAGCGGCTGCAGCTGATCAAGGAGATCGACGATCTGAAGCGCGCCCGCCAGGTCTTCGTGCAGCAGCTCTCGTCGCTGCTCGACACGCACAAGGCGCTGCTGGAGTCCGCCCGCGGCGAGCCGGCCGCCGCTCCGGGGACGGCGCCGGTGGACGACAACGTGTCGTTCCTCGCTCCCCCCACCAAGCGGGCGGACACGAAGAAGTAACGCAGGATCGTCTGCGCGAGACGGCGGTTCGCACATACGGTGCCGCGCCGCCGTCAACTGGCTCTGCGCTACCCCTTGCACAACAACCAGGTACGAGGCTCCCGAGACGAGCGGCCCCGGACCCGGCCGGGCCTTGATTCGAGCGGAGCGATGGACCGACAGTCATCGTCCGAGGACGGCGCAATTGGATCTCGGTTGCTGTTCAAGGAGCGGTTGCCTTGGAGCCGATCGGAAGCGATCGCCAGGCGCACGCCATAACGCAACGCGTGCCGTCCCGAGCATGATGTGGCTGGCTCCGCAAGGGCATGGATAGCCATCCGGGTTTTCCCCGGGTGAGTGCATGGGCAACATCGACGCGCTTTCGCAGTCGAGCATCCGCGCTCGGAGCGCAAAGGCTGTATCCGTCGGCGGGTCGCAGTCGGGGCGCCGAGCTCTCGGGCTCACCGGGACGGTCGCGATCTCCGCCTATGGAAAGGCGTCGTGGTGTCCTTTCTGTCGACGAGCGAAGCCGGTCTAGGGGCGCTGCTCGTACCTCGTACCATCGCGCCAGAGAGCGTAGAGGATGCCCGCCAGCTTGCGCGCCAGGGCAATCGTGGCGATGCGGGCGCCGCGCTTGCGGGCAATTTCCGCCGCCCAGAGCTGCAGGGGTCGCGCTGCCGGGTCCCGACAACGGACTTGCAGCGACCACGCTGCCTGTCCGAGCACCCATCGCGCCGATGACGGGCCCGCCTTGGTGATGCTCAAGCGCTGCTGTCGCTCGGAGCTCGAACTCTCGCCAGGCACAAGCCCGAGGTAGGACTCGACCTTGTGCGCAGATTCGAAGCGCGCGACCTCGTCGATGGCCGCCACGAAGCGGACCGCGCTCGACGGACCGATGCCGGGCACCGTCATCAGTCTCTGACAGAGTTCGTCTTTCGCCAAGACCTCGATGCGCTTGTCGCTCCCGCGGATCTTCTCGGTCAGCGCCGCAAGCGCCTCCACTTGGGACCTGACGTAGTCTGGAAGGGGCTCGAATTTCAGCATCCGATCGGCAAAGGTTTCCGCTTTGCCCGGCCCGATCCGCAGGCCCTGGCCTCGCAACCAACCACGCAAGTTGTTGATGAGCTTGGTGCGGGCAGTGACCAGCACGTCGTGCATTCCGCAGATCGCTTTCCACTCCCGCGACCTGGCGCTCGGGATGTGCACCGAGGGCAGATCGATCCGACAGGACACCTCGCTCAGCGCGCGCGCATCGCGCCGGTCGGTCTTGGTCTTGCGCGCTCCGACACCCAAGCTCCTGACCAGTGTCGCGGGCACCACCCTCACCTCGTGCCCCGCCTCCTTGGCAGCATCCGCGACGCGGAAGGCCTCTGCAGCTGTCTCCACGATCACCCGCGACCGCGGCAGTAGCCGCAAGAACTCCGGCAACGAGCGCGTATCGTACGGCCCCTCGAACAGCAACCGTCCATCCGGGCTGCGCACGCACACCTGGGATTTCCTTCCACCCAAATCGATCGCACAATGGTCCACGGCTGGTTCCTCCTTCTTGCGCCTCGAGCGCGGAAGTCCGTGAGCGACGGTAAACCGTCAGCTC
>JBJMQJ010000131.1:0-11651 GCA_045802765.1 Myxococcales bacterium | reverse complement strand
GGACCCGGCACGACCGATATTCCCCCGCAATGAATATCGGGCCGTGGTTGCGCCGCTCGCCGAAGACACCTTCAAGTTCCAGTTCACCGCGAGTCGCGCCTGTCGCGACATGCTCCGGCAGGCCCAGGATCTCTTGCGGCGTCGCATACCCGACGGGGACGTCGGAACGATCGTCGAAACGGGGCTCGAGGTCCTCCTCGAGCGAGTGAAGAAGGACCGCTTCGCCGAAGGGCGCACGCCGCGAAAGGAGGCACCGCGACAATCGGGCGACTCGGGTTCGCGTCACATTCCGGACGCGATCAACCGCGCGGTCTTCGAGCGGGACGGCGGTCGCTGCACTTTCACGGACGAGCATGGCCGCAGGTGTGCCGAGACTGGGGCGCTCGAATTCGATCACCGCGACGGCTTCGCGCGAACTCGTCGACACGAAGCCGGCCGGATCCGGTTGCTGTGCCGTGCGCATGACCAGCACGCCGCGGACGAGATGTACGGTCGCACGTTCATGGAACGAGCCCGCGCAGGAGGCGGCGCGCAGCCAAGCCTTCCCGGGGTCCCTTCACGCTGAAGGATTTCGAAAGTGTGGGTCTTGCGGTCGCCGTGGCGTCGACTACTGGGTCAGGCCGAGAAATGGCGCGATTGCCGCGACGAATTCCGCCGGCTGCTGCAAGGGAGGGCAGTGGCCGCAGGCGGGCATCTCGACGAGCTGCGCTCCGGGGACGCCCGAGGCGAGCTCGCGTGCCAGCACGGGCGGAGTAGCCGCGTCGAGGGTGCCGACCACCACCAGGGTCGGATTGCCGATGCCGCGAAGCTCGGGACGGAGATCGAGCTTCGCCAGCGCGCGGCAGGCCGCGGCGAAGTTACCCGGATCGGCCCGCAGCAGCACGGCCCTCCGCTCGGCGATCGCGCCGGGGTGCGCCGCCAGATAGGACTCCGGAAAGATCCGCCGGACGGCGACGTCCACGATCGCCGCCATTCCGTTCCTCTCCACCGCCTCCGCCATGACCCGAAACGGAGCCCGACCCGACTCCGGAAAGGCCGCGGCCGTGTCGGCCAGGACCAGCTTGCCGAGCTTCGCGCCGTGCCGCGCCGCGAGCGCCACGGCGATCGATCCGCCGTAGCCGTTCCCGAGCACGTCGGGCTTCTCGCCCAGCGTGGAGACCAGCTCGGCGAGCCGGTCCGCGGAATCCTCGATCGAGGGACCGGGCGGCGTGGAGCGGCCGAATCCGGGCAAGCTGACGAGCGTGACGCGCCGGGTGCGCGAAAGCGCCGGCACGATGGCCGAGAAGGAGCCCGGATCGGTGAGCAGCGAATGGAGCAGCAAGAGGTCGGGACCGTTCCCGGTCTGCTCGATCTCGAATTGCGCACCACCCGCGCGGACGAGCTGCATGGCTGCCTCCCGAGCGCATGTCATACCGTCCGCGGTGTGAAAAGCGTAGCGCCGCCGAATACGGCGGCGACTAGTACACCCCGAGATGCTGCGCGAGGAACGAAGTGTCGCCCCGCACCGCCTCGGCGGCACCCTCGTACGCCACGCGGCCGCTGTTGAGCATCACCACGACGTCGGCGAGGCCGAGCGCCAGCTTCGTATTCTGCTCGACCAGCACGATCGAGAGCCCGCTCGCGCGCAGCCTGCCCAGCACGCGAGCGACCTCCGCGACGATCTGCGGGGCGAGCCCTTCCGAGGGTTCGTCGAGCAGCAGGACCCGCGGGTTCGTCATCAGCGCGCGCCCGATGGCCAGCATCTGCTGCTCGCCGCCGGAAAGCGACCCCGCCGCCTGCCCTTCGCGCTCGCGCAAGCGAGGAAAGGCGTCGTGGATGGCGGAGAGGTCCCACGGGCCCTTGCCGCGCGCAGCGACGGTGAGGTTCTCGCGCACGGTGAGGCTCGGGAACACGCGGCGTCCCTGCGGCACCAGGCCGATCCCGCGCCTGGCGATGGCCTCCGGCGGCAGGTCCGCGATGGGCTCTCCGAACAGCGCGACCGAGCCGTTCCGCCGTGCGATGAGGCCGCTGATGGAATGGATGCAGGTGGTCTTGCCGGCGCCGTTCCGTCCCAGGAGCGCCAGGAGCGAGCCCTCGCGAAGCGTGAACGACACGTCGTGCAGCACGTGGCTGTCGCCGTAGAACGCGTTCACGCGCGAGAGCGCCAACGCGTCACGCGCCAAGGTAGACCTCTTGCACCCTGGCGTCGGCGACCACCTCGGCGCGGCTGCCCTCCACGATGATCTGGCCCTGGTGGAGGACGGTGATGCGCTCCGCGAAGGTGAGCGCGACGTCGAGATCGTGCTCGATCATCACCACGGTCACCCGGCGTGGGATGGCGGCGAGCTGTTGCTGCATGTCGCGCCGCTCCTCCTGCGAGAGCCCCGCGAACGGCTCGTCGAGGAGCAGCACGCGCGGCTCCTGCGACAGCGCCATGGCAATCTCGACGCGCCGCTGCTCGCCATAGGACGTGTCCGACAAGCGCCGCTCGGCGGCGCCGCGCAGTCCGACGCGATCGAGCACCGCGAGCGCCCGCTCCCGCAGCTCGGGCCGGCGGGAGAGGAGCGCCACCGGGTTCCAGCGCAGCGGCGACAGCCCGAGGAGGGCCAGCTCGAGGTTGCGGGCGAGCGTGTCGCGCGGGAAGAGCGTGATCACCTGATAGGTGCGGGCGAGGCCCAGGTGCACGCGGCGGTGGGCAGGCATGCGCGCGACCTCGCGGCCGAACAGGCGAATGCTGCCGGCGTCGGCGGGAAGATCTCCGGTGACGAGGTTGAAGAGCGTCGTCTTCCCTGCCCCGTTGGGACCGAGGAGGAGCCGCCGCTCACCGTCGGCGATTGCGAGCGACACTCCGCGCACCGCCGGCACGCCGCCGAACGACTTGGAGAGCCCGTCGAGCCGCAGAGCTTCCGCGCTCATGGGGTCCCCGCCGCGGGCCGGCGGCGGCGCAAGCGATCGATCCCGGGGACCAGCCCCTCGGGCATGAAGGCGACGATGGCCACGAAGACGAGCCCGAGCAGCAGCACCCAGCGGGTCACGTACGCGCTGACCACGTTCTTCAGCATCACGACGACGACGGCGCCCGCCACCGGCCCGAGCAGCGTTCCGGCGCCGCCGGCGATGACCATCAGCAACGCTTCCGCGGAGCTGGTGAGCGCGAGCACGTGCGGGCTGACGAACTGGTTGTAGTACGCGTACAGGACGCCGGCGACCGCTCCCCAGAATCCCGCCGCAACGAACGCGACCAGGCGGACCAGCCACACGTTCCACCCCAGCGCCTGCATGCGGCGCGGCTGATCGCGGACGCCCTGCAGACCGGCGCCGAAGGTGGAACGCACCAGCACGGCGATGAGCGCGAACGCGCAGGCGAAGACGACCACGGTGGTGAGGTAGAAAGCCCGCGCCGAGGCGAGGTCGATCCCGAACGGTCGCGGGCGGTTGAAGCCGGAAAGGCCGTTGTCGCCGCCCGTGACGCTGACCCAGCGGTAAGCGAGTCCCCAGAGGATCTGTCCCAGGGCCAGCGTGATCATGAGGAAGCCCAGCCCGGTGGCGCGGAGCGCGAGGATCCCGAAGACGAGCGACATGGCCGTGGTGAGGACCACGGCAAGGGCGGCGGCTGGCAGGTGCGAAAGGCCCGCGCGCGTGACCAGCCAGATCGTCAGGTACGCCGAGACACCCAGGTAGGCGGCGTGGCCCAGCGAGATGAGTCCTCCGTAGCCGACGAGGAGGTTCAGGCTGAGAGCGAAGATCGCCGCGATGAGGATCTGGGTCGCGACGTTGACGTAGAAGTCCGACGGCGAGAGCGCCGGCGCGAGCAGCAGCAGGAGGAATGCGGCGAGCGGCAGGACCCGGCTCATGCGGCGCGCGCCCCGAAGAGGCCCTTCGGACGCAGCACCAGCGCCGCGACCATGGGGAGGAAGAGGATCACGTACGCGAGCTGCGGGAAGAGCGCCTGGCCGAAGGTATAGAGGAACCCGATGAAGAAGCTGCCGGCGAACGCGCCCGGCAGGCTGCCGGGCCCGCCGAGGATGAGCACGATCAGGGCGAGCGGCAGCATGTCCATGTCGAGGCCCGGGTAGACGGAAAGGATGGGCCCGCCCAGGACGCCGCCCATGCCCGCGAGCGCGGCGCCCAGGCAGAACACGGCGGTGAAGAGGCGCGGCACCGGAATCCCTAGCGCGCGCGCCATCTCCATGTCGTCGACGCCGGCGCGGATCATTGCGCCGAGGCGGGTGCGCTCGAGCAGCGCCCACAGCACCACCGCGGTGACGATGGAGATCCCGACGACGGCGAGCCGGTACTTGGGAAAGAAGACCCCGAAGACGGGCACGGCGCCCATGAGGCTTCGCGGAACGGGCAGCGGCATCGGGTCGCCGGACCACACGAGCAAGGAGGAGTCCGCGATGATGAAGGCGATCCCCAGCGTCACCAGCACCTGCGAGAAGATCCGTCCGCCGAGTCGCCGCAAGAGCACGCGCTCGATGACGCCGCCGAGGACCGCGATGGTCAGCGCGCCCGCCGCGACCGCGCTCCAGAAACCGTAGCCTGCGTTCAGCACGGACAACCCGACGTAGGCGCCCAGCATGAAGTACGCGCCGTGCGAGAGGTTCGCCACCCGCATCAGGCCGAAGATAAGGGAGAAGCCGGAAGAGAGCAGGAAGAGGAGCCCGCCCAGCGCGAGCCCGTTGAGCGACTGGATGACCCAGAACCGCACGGCGGGCTACGGTTCCAGGTTCGACGCCTTGGGGTTGTCGCGCGAATAGACCGGCTGCGCGAGGAACGTTTTCGGATCGTACTTCCAGAACTGGCTGACGCCCGGATAGGTCTGCACCACCGTGTTCTGCAGCCGCCCGTCCTTGCGCTCCACCTTGCGGATGTAGACGGTCAGCACCGGGTTGCCGTACTCGTCGATCCGCATCGGGCCGCGGAAGCTGTCCGGTACGTCGAGCGAGCGCAGCGCCTTCATGAAGGCGTCCTTGTCCTCGATCTTCCCGTGCACCTTCTGCAGGGCGAGGTCGAGGAACATCGCCGCCGTGTACGCGCCCGCGCTGTAGTAGCCGGGATCGGCGGAGTGGGCAGCGCGGAAAGCCTGGACGAACTTGCGATTCGCCGGCGTATCGATCGCGGCGCTGTACCAGCCGCAGGAGACGACGCCGAGCGCTTCGTCTCCCATGCTCTTCAGGATCCCCTCGTCGACGGTGGTCATGTTGCCCAGGACGGGGAGCTTGAGCCCATACTCCGCGTACTGCCGCAGGAAGCGCAGGCCGTTCGCGCCGGCGAAGCTCGCGTAGATCGCGTCCACGTCGGGCTTGATGCCGGCGACGTACGAGCCGTAGTCGGCGACGTTCAGAGGCGCCCATTGCTTCTGCACGATCTTGCCCCCCGAGTCCTCGAAGGCGCGCTGGAACCCGGCGGTGGTCTCGTGGCCGAAGGCGAAGTCGTCGCCGATGGTGGCGACGCGCTTGTACTTGAGCGTCTTCGCTGCGTACTCGCCGAACGGCTGGTTCGGCTGCGCGGAGCTGCCCACCGCGCGGACGAACCACGGATTCGGGGAGCGCTGCGTCAAGTCCTCGGCGGCGGCCGAGGGAGAGATCACCGGCACCTTCACTTGCTTCACGTAGTCGTTGATGGCCAGCGCCTCGAAGGCCGCGAGCGGTCCGATGATCGCGTGGACCTTGTAGCGCTCCACCGCTTCCTGCGTGCGGGTCCGCGTCGTGGCGGGCTGACCCGCCGTGTCGAGCGTGACCACCTCGATGGTCCGACCGGCGAGCTTGTTGCCCCGTTCCTTCAGGTAGAGCGTCAGCCCTTCTTCCATCTGCCGCCCGCCCGCGGCGAGGGCGCCGGAGTTGACCGTCAGGAAGCCGACGCGGACCGCCTCCTTCTCGACGGCGCGGCCCGGCAGCACGGCAAGCAGCACGGCGAGGGCGAAGACGTGCCTGGACATGATCGATCTCTCCTCGAGGTGGCAGGCGTCCGCTCGCGGAATGCGCGGCGGGCGCGGGCGCGCGGCGGTGATATATCACGCAGCGGAGAAACCCGATGACTGCCATGACCAGCAGAGCGATGGGGGGTGGAGGGTCCCCCAGCCGAGGCCTCTTCATCGACGGAACCGAGTCGCCGGCGCCGTCCCACGAGCAGATCGACGTGCTCAACCCGGCCACGGCCGAGGTGATCGCCCGGATCGCGCACGGGACGGCGCAGGACGTCGATCGGGCCATCCAGAGCGCCCGGCGCGCGTTCGAGAGCAAGGAGTGGGGCGGCATGGAGGTGCGCGCCCGGGCCCGGCTCGTGAACCGGTTGGCCGACGCGCTCGAGGAGCACCTGCCCGACCTGTTCCGGCTGGAGACGAGCAACAACGGCCGTCCGGTCAACGAGACGCGCGCGCAGATCAGCCGCCTTCCCGATTTCTTCCGCTACAACGCCGGCCTGGCGCTTTCGCGCCGCGATGCGGTAGTCCCGGTGGAAGGGCCCTATCTCGCCTACACCCAGCGGACGCCGATCGGCGTCGTCGGGAACTCGACGCCCTTCAACCATCCGATGATGATCCTCTGCAAGAGCCTGGGGCCGGTCTTCGCCTCGGGCTGCACCACGGTGGTGAAGCCTTCCGAGTACACGCCGCTGACCACCCTCGAGCTGGCGCGCATCTTCACCGAGGCGGGGCTTCCGCCCGGCGTGTTCAACGTCGTGACCGGCCTGGGCGCGACCACGGGCAAGGCGCTCGCGGAGCATCCGGGGCTGAACAAGTTCGTGCTCACCGGCGGCACCGAGGCGGGCCGCATCGTGGGCGGGTGCGCCGGCCGAAACTTCGCGCGCCAGACGCTGGAACTGGGCGGCAAGACGCCGGTGCTCGTCTTCGACGACTACGACCTGGATCAGGCGGTGAACTACGCCGCGTTCGGAGCGTTCGTCGGCGCGGGCCAGACCTGCATCTGCGCGAGCCGCCATCTGGTGCAGCGCAGCATCTACCGCGAGTTCGTCGAGCGCCTGGCCGCCAAGACGAAGACGCTGCGCATCGGCGACCCGGCCGATCCCAAGACACAGCTCGGGCCGGTGATCTCCGACAAGCAGCGCCGCCGCGTGCTCGCGTACGTCGAGGCTGGACTCGCCGAAGGAGCCAAGCTGGTCGCCGGCGGGCGCATTCCGGATGCCGCCACGCTGGGAAATCCCAAGCTCGCGAACGGCTTCTTCGTCGAGCCGACGGTGTTCGCCGACGTGACCCCGCGCATGCGGATCGCGCGCGAGGAAGTCTTCGGGCCCTTCACCGTGGTCCTGCCGTTCGAGGACGAGGCGGAGGCAATCCGCATCGCGAACGATTCCCCGTACGGGCTGGCGGCTGCCATCCGCACCCGCGACGTCGCGCGCGCCCACCGCGTGGCCGCGGCGATGCGCTGCGGCATCGTCTGGGTGAACGACCACCACCGCCTCGATCCCGCGCTGCCCTGGGGCGGCATCAAGGAGTCGGGCGTCGGCCGCGAATTCGGCACCGAGTCCTTCGACGAGCACTTCGACGTGAAGACCGTGATGGTCAACACCGACGGCCGGCCCTTCGACTGGTACCGCGACACCGCGGGGCAGAAGCGGCTGAACTAGCCGCCGACGTATTCGGCGGCGCTACGCGTTTTCTCGCGCTGACATTGCGGCAACGCTCAGGTGATGCGCACCCGTATCCCTTCGACGTCGTCCACCGCGCCGCGTACCTCGTCGCCTCGCTGCAGGAAGCCCACTCCGGCGGGCGTGCCCGTGAAGATGAGATCGCCGGGGTGCAGCGCGTACAGCTGCGAGAGGTAGGCGATGATGTCCGGGACGGGCCAGATCATCTGGCTCAGGTTGCCGTCCTGGCGCACCTGGCCGTTCACCTCGAGCCAGATCCGGCCCGAGCGCGGGTGACCGATCTGCGCAGCGGGACGGATGCCGCTCACCGGCGCCGATTTGTCGAACGCCTTGCCCGGCTCCCAGGGGCGTCCCTTCTCCTTGGCGGCGCTCTGCAGATCGCGGCGGGTGAGGTCGATGCCGACCGCGTACCCGAAGACGTGGTCGAGCGCGGAATCGCGCGCAACGTTCGTGCCGCCCTTTCCGATGGCGACCACCAGCTCCATCTCGTACGCCAGCTTCTGCGTCTGCGGCGGATACGGGATGTCTCCCCCGTTCGGGACGACCGCGTCCGCCGGCTTGGCGAAGAAGAACGGCGGCTCGCGGTCCGGGTCGCCGCCCATCTCCCGGGCGTGCTCAGCGTAGTTGCGCCCGACGCAATGAATGCGCCGGACGGGAAAGAGCGCATCGGTGCCGCCCACCGGAAGGGCGGGCGGGTCCCAGGAAGGAATCACGTAGCGGGCCATCAGGAGACGACCTCCTCGCGCCAGAGACCCAGCGCCTTCTGCACCGGACGATCGGAGAAGCTGAACAGCACGGCATCCTCGCTCGCCTGGTGCGAGACCGCGCTCCACGAGGGCACGACGAAGATGTCCCGCGGCCCCCACTCGAAAGTCTGGTCGCCCACCGCGCTCCGGCCGTGCCCCTCCACGGCGGCGTATACGGTGCCGTCCGTCGAGCGATAGGGCTTCCCGCGGAATCCCGCCGGCAGGAGCTGGATGAAGGCGGCGATGGTGGGCATCGGGTAGCCGCCCGTCGCCGGATTCGCGTACTGCATCTTCGCGCCGTGGCAGGGATGGATCGGACCGTTCCGGCGGAGCTGCGCGAGGGCCTCGCGCGTGCGCTCGTACGGGTAGCTGAACACCGGAGTCGCACGCGAGGCGGGCTCGTATTCGAGCGGCAGCAGGTTCGAGCCGTAGCGCGCCAGCGAATCGCGCTCGGGTCGGGCGATCGGTTGCACCTCTTCAGGGTGCCGCTCGGCGAATCCCGCGTCGAAGAAGGCGACGATGGGGATGTCCAGACCGTCGAGCCAGATCACCGGGTCCTTGCCCGGATTGCCGTGGTCGTGGAAGGTCCAGGACGGGGTGAGGATGAAGTCGCCCGGACGCATCGTCGCGCGCTCGCCGTCGACGGCCGTGTACGCTCCGCTCCCCTCGATGACGAATCGCAAGGCGGATTGGGCATGGCGGTGGCTCGGCGCGATCTCGCCGGGGAGGATGAGCTGCAACCCCGCGTACAGCGAGTGCGTCGTCGCCGAGGCGCCGCGCAGCCCCGGGTTCTCCAGCACCAGCACGCGGCGCTCGGCTTCTCTCGCGGTGATCAACCTGCCCGCCTCCATCAAATGCGCGCGGACCGTCTCGTACCGCCACAGCGCGGGCACGCACGGAGTGCGCGGACGGGGCGGCACCAGCTCGCCGAGCACTTCCCACAGCGGCGTCAGGTTCTCGCGATCGATGCGCTGATAGAACGCCTTGCGTTCCGCCGTCCGTTCCGGAGCCGCGAACATCATGGGGTGGACGCTCCCGTCTGCAACGCGTGCTCCTCCGCCTGCGGCGCGCGGCGCAGGAAGGAGATGCACAGGGCGGCGAGCGACGCGACGAGCACCGGCGCCGCGGCGACGAGGAAGATCTGCCGGATCGGCCAGCGCAGCGAAAGGAGCAGGCCGCCGATGATCGGGCCGATGATGGACCCGATCCTGCCGATCCCGAGCGCCCAACCGACTCCGGTCGAGCGGATCGCGGTCGGGTAGGAGTTGGCCGTCAACGCGTTGGCCCCGATCTGCCCGCCGACCACGCAGAAGCCAGCCCCGAAGACGGTGAGGACGAGCGCGGCGATGGAACCCCCCACCGTGCCGATGAGCAAGACGAAGACGCTCGCCGCGAGGTAGGTGAGCGCGAGCATCACGAACGGCGAGAATCGATCGAAGAGCCGGCCCAGGAGCAGGGTCCCGAACGTCCCGCCCACTTGGTACATGGCGGTGATCAACGCCGCCTGGCTCACCGCGATCCCCGACTCGTGGATGATGGTCGGCAGCCAGTTGGTGAGGAAGTACAGGTCGAGCAGGCTCATGAAGAAGACCACCCAGATGAGCAACGTGAACGGGCCGCGGCCGTTGGCAAACAACTGCCGGACCACGAATCCTTTCGCCTTGTGCTCCTCGACCGTGAACGTCGCGTCGGTGCGAACCACCGCGCCCGGATCGATGCGGGAGAGGATGGCGGCGACCTTCTCGCCCCGGCCGCCCTGCACGACGAGGTAGCGGATCGACTCGGGCACCATCGCGGCGAGGAAAGGAAATGCCAGGCAGGGCACGATGCCGCCCAGCACGAAGACGGACTTCCAGCCGAAATGCGCGATCAGGCTGGCGGCGGCGACCCCGCCCAGGGCGGCGCCGAGGGAGAAGCCGCAGAACATGATCATCACGGTCGTCGCGCGGATGCGCCTCGGCGCGAACTCCGTCGTCAGCGCGATCGCGTTGGGCATGGCGCCGCCCAGCCCGAGCCCGGTGATGAAGCGCAGCACGACGAGCGACTGCACCGAATCCGCCGTCACGGTTAGCAGCGACATCACGCCGAAGAACAGGGTGCAGAAGATGAGGACCGGCTTGCGACCGAAGCGATCGGCCACGGGCCCGAAGGCGAGCGCCCCCAGCATGAGCCCGAAGAGACCGGCGGAAAACACCGGGGTCAGCGCCGCCCGGTTCACCTGCCAGGATCGGACGATCGCGGGGGCGACGTAGCCGATCGCCTGTGTATCGAAGCCGTCGATGAGGACGATGAGCGCGCAGAGCGCGACGACCTTGACCTGGAACCTGCTCAGCTTCCGCGCGTCGATGAACTCCTGCACGTTGACGGTCGTCATCGTCGTCCCCGTTCGCGGTCGGGTCCCTCCAGCGATTCGCGGTCGTACCCCGCGACTCGCTTGTAGCCGTCGGAGATCGCCTTCAGCTCGTCAAGGCCGATCACGTCCTCGATGCGGGCGAACGGCTTGTCCCCGCTGCGCACGAACACCTCGCGGAGGATGGCGTCGGGCGGGTTCTTGCGGTTCATGCGCACCACGTTCGAGGTGGCGTCGCGGCGCTTCGCCTCGTATGCCTGGAGCGCCTCGGCGGGGTCGCGGTGCGCCGAGAGCGCGTCCGCGAGCGCGCGCGCGTCGAGGATCGCCTGCCCGGCCCCGTTCGAACCGCGCGGCACCATCGGATGCGCCGCGTCGCCGAGCAGCGTCACCAGGCCCTGCGTCCACCACGCCAGCGGGTCCTGATCGACCATGGGGAACTCCAGCACCAGGTCCGCGGCGCGGATGAAGGCAGGCACGTCCAGCCAGTCGAAGCGCCAATCCTCGAACGCGCCGATGAAGTCCGTCACGTCGCCGCGCCGGGTCCAGTCGCGCTTCTCGTGCCGGGGCGTCTCGATCTCGGCCACCCAGTTGACGAGCTGCCGCCCTTCCGCGTCGATGCGCTCGCGGATCGGATAGATGACCATCTTCCCGCACTTGAGCCAGCCCGCGCGCACCATGCTCGCCCCGGAGAGGAACCGCGGCCAGCGGGTGATCCCGCGCCACATGTTCACGCCGGAATAGAGCGGCTCGCCCTCCTGCGGATGGAGCTGCTTGCGGATGACCGAATGGATCCCGTCGCAGGCGACGAGCACCGAGCCGCGCTGCGGCGCGAGCTCCTCGCCCGAAGTGGTGGTGCGGAACAGCGCCGTGGTGCCGCGGGCGTCCTGCTCGAACCCGACGCATTTCCAGCCGGCGAGGATGCGGTCGCTGCCGAGGCGCTCGCGGACCGCCTCGAGCAGGACCATGTG
>JBJMQJ010000130.1:0-5107 GCA_045802765.1 Myxococcales bacterium | reverse complement strand
CGATACCGACCCCGACGAGGGCGCCCGCGGGCGGGCCGACGAGCAACCCGAGGAGAGCGCCCGCTCCCCGGGTCCGCCACTTCAGCGGCAGCTCAGGTGGATAGAGCGACGGTTTCCTAAACCGTGGGCCCCCCGGTTCGAGTCGGGGTGGGGGCATCCCTCGGCGAAGGCTCCGGCCGAGCCTCACTCGTTCAAGTTTGGATTCGGCGCGGCGGGTGCCGACGGGCGGGATGGCAAGTCCTCGGATCGGGGTGCGAAATCGATTCGGCTCTCGTCCCTGACGACCGCGCCAACGACGGGGCCAAGGACGAGCCCGGCCAGGCCTCCGACGACGACACCGCCGAGCATGTTCAATGCTTGCGTCTCGCCGTCGTTGCATCCGGGCCCGCAGGAGTGCGAGAGCAGGGCGCCGATACCGACCCCGACGAGGGCGCCCGCGGGCGGGCCGACGAGCAACCCGAGGAGAGCGCCCGCTCCCCGGGTCCGCCACTTCAGCGAAGCGACCTCCCGCAGCGGAACGGCGCGCGGCCCGTCCGCCGCGGTGCCGCGGAGGAACTCGGGCGCGAACTCGATCCGCCGGAGCTCCAGCGCTACGGGAGCGACGGCATTCGACGCCAGCTCGACGCGGACGACGCGGTCCTTGACCTGCCGGTCGAGTCGTTCCACTTGATCGGCGCTCAGCGGCGGCCTGGCCTGGGTCGTGCTGGCGCAGGCCAGGCTCGAAACCACACAAATCCAGAGCAGTCGCATCGTCTTTTCCCAGGCGCTCATCCGATCGGACCACGCTTTGCGAGCAGCGGCCACAAAGCATCGGGACCGGGACCCGCGGCAACCAGCCCCACCGGGCGCTCCTGCGCTATATCCTGCGCCACCCGCTTCGAGGGCATTCCCGATCGTGCAGCTCGATCCCGCGCTGGTTCCCGACGAGATCGTCGATGAGGTGGGCGCGCGGGGGCGGGACCAGTGTGGCGAGGCGACGCAAGAATTCGGTGGGCTGCAGCAGCACCATGTCACGGCGGTCGCCGAGTCCCTCGCGATCATTCGCGTGCAGATGCACCGCGGCATGAAGGCAGAACCCAGCGAGGTAGGCAGCGCGCTTCTTGGTGGCGAAGGGAGTGGGGATGTTCCGGCTGAAGAAGCGCAGGTCGCCGCCCGACGCAAGCGAGCCTCGCCCCGGGGGGCGCGGGGCGAGTTGTCACCGAGGTGGCATGGAATTGGGTATGGTGTCCCCGGAACTACATATTCCTGCCTCCAAGGCTTTCCGGTCATACCTGCGTCCCGTGTCCGATGGAGCCAGAGGATCGCGTTCGCGGAGTGATGCGGGATGCGCACCGGGAAGGGGACCAACGTCACTCGACGGATCGCCCCGAAAATGCTTTACTGATACCCGCAGGGGGGTGTGCGATTGCCGACGTCGGCCGGGCGGCAAGTCATCGAGCTCAAGCCCGGGCTCGCCAGCGACCCGCGGACCCGCCCGCTCAAGACCGGCAAGGACTTCGTCCTCGTCGTCGGTCTACCCCGGTTGGTCCAACTCTGCTGGGACCAAGTCAGCTATGACCCGGGCGATTCCTGCAAGCTGACTCTCAGCGGCAGCAGGCTGGGAAGCAAAGCGGTCGAGGTGATCGTCGAAGCGGAAGGCGCGGCCGAGGTCTGGACGCCGGTGGCCACCGTGAAGGCGGCGGTGGAGGGCGATCAGGCGAGCGCGGTGGCCGATTGGAAGTTTCCCGTTCCGCCCGGCTGGCCGGAGTTCGCGGCCGCGCGCGCCGAAGCGGCGCGCGGGAAGCTCCTGAGCGCGAGATGGGGAAGCACCGAGCACGCCGCTGGCGAGCCGCTCGAGATGCACGTCGAAGCCGAGGGCATGGAGAAGGCGTCGCTGCTCTGCCTGGTGGAGCGGGAGGAGCCCGACGGCACCTGGCGGCACGTGACGCAGCTGGAAGGCAGCGTGCAGGAGGGCAAATGCCGCCTGGCCTGGAACCCGCCGTCGCCCTCGCCCGAACCGCTGGAGCGACCCTCGGCGGAGCTGATCGCCTGTCGCTTCGAGGACGGCGTCGATCTCTCCGGCGCGCGCACCGCCTGGGTGGTGGCCCAGTGCGCCGGGCTCGAGGGCGGCACGGTCGAGGTGGTGCTCGAGCGCGAGCACGAGGGCCGGTGGGAGCCGATTGCGAATGCGGTCTCGACGGTGAAAGCAGGGCGCGCGCGCGCGGGCATCCCGCTCGCGGGCGGATAGCTTCGAAACGGGGGGAATCCAGATGGCGTTGAACGCGTATCTGACTCTGAAGGCGCAGAAGCAGGGCGACATCCACGGCTCGGTGACCCAGAAGGGCCGCGAAGGCTCGATCATGGTGATCGCGATGGACCACCAGGTGATGAGCCCGCGCGATCCGGCCAGCGGACTTCCCACCGGCAAGCGCCAGCACAAGCAGCTGGTGATCGTCAAGGAGCTGGATAAGTCGACGCCGCATCTCTACACCGCCCTCTGCAACAACGAAAACATCCCCACCTGGCAGCTGAACTTCTGGACGCCCAAGGTGGGCCCCACCGGGACGGGCGCCGAGGTCCAGCACTTCACCATCAAGCTGACCAACGCGAACATCGCCTCGATCAACTTCCACATGCCGAACAACAAGCATGCCGATCTGATGAAGTACCAGGAGTATGAAGAAGTCGGATTCACCTACCAGAAGATCGAGTGGATCTGGATGGATGGCGGCATCACCGCGGCGGACGATTGGGAGGCGCCGGTCGCATGACGGAGAGGAAAGATGGACCCGGCGAGCATCCCCCGCCGGCAGAGCAAGGTCCCATCCAGCGCTACCGCTTCCGGGTGCGTACGGCCGACGGCCGCGAGCTGGTCAGCCACATCGCCACGGTGAAGCTTCCTCCGCCTGCGGCGCAGCCGCCGCTGATGGAGGCCGCGCCGATCGGGATGGTGGTCGCGCCGCTCTTGCAGGTGCAGCCGGTCACGCCGGCCGCGGCCGCCAAGAACTACGTGTTCACCAGGATGCTGGTCAACGTCGAGGGCGGCAAGCAGGGAAAGTTCCACGCCGACAGCGCCGCGAAAAGTCTGGAGTCACATCAGTTCGCCGCCGTCCAGCTCGACTTCGCGATCCGGGCGTCCATCGATGCTGCCAGCGGGCAGCGATCCGGCAATCACGCGCACGAGCCGGTGGTGCTGACCAAGGAGCTGGGGCCTTCCACGCCGCAGTTCCGCAATGCCCTGGCCAACAACGAGTCCCTCACCAGCGTGGTCTTCGACTTCTACGGGACCGAGGCGCACGGCGGCGGCGGCAAGGAGGAGCTTGGCTTCA
Source organism: Myxococcales bacterium (assembly GCA_045802765.1). Taxonomy (GTDB): domain Bacteria; phylum Myxococcota; class Myxococcia; order Myxococcales; family 40CM-4-68-19; genus VBKO01. Next base: position 1,799 of record JBJMQJ010000130.1, on the reverse strand, counting down.
CCATCAAGCTGACCAACGCCAGCGTCGCCTCCGCCGAGCTGCAGAAGCTGAACGTCAAGCACCCCGATCTGATGAAGATCCCCGATTTCGAGCGGATCGCCTTCACCTACGCGAAGATCGAATGGTCGTGGAAGGACGGCGCGTCCGCCAGCGAGCAGTGGTCGGCGCCGAGCTGACGCGCCATTTGAAACAACCAGGATCAGCGGGCGGCCTGCAGCGGCTTTGCCGGCAGGGACCGATCCTGCTCCAACTGCGACGCCCCCCGATAGGCCCAGACGAACTCCGGCTGCTCAGGGTTGCGGCATTCCAACGCCACACGGTACCAGGCTGCCGCATCGCGCACGCGGGACTCGGCCCTGGCGCGAACGGCGAAGTAATAGGGCGCCTCGCACGGACGCGAACCCTCCGCCGCGTCGTTCGCAATGTCGTCCTCGGCGCCCTCGCCGAGCACGTACTGGGCGAGACGCACTTCCCAGCTTGCGTAAGCCCCGGAAAGCCCGACGTACCGAGCGAGCCGGGCTTTCCACGCTGCAAGCGGATCGGAGAGCTCCTGCAGCAGTGCGTCGCGATGCGCGCTCCCATCGCCACGACGAACGATCGAGGCGGCGCGCAGAAGGAGCAGGCGATCGGCGAATGCGGGCTCCGGCGGCCTGAAGGCAAATATCTCCCACAGGGCCTCGTCCACGCCTTCGCCGTACGCGGACGTGGCAAGCTCGCTGTCGACCAGCGCCGAAGAAGACTCGGGGCCGAGCTGCTTCCGCAACCATAATTCGGCCGCCGATGCTCCCTTCGCCGCGCGCAAGGCGCTCCATGCGCTGAACTGGAAGCGCGCTCTCTTCTCCGAAGCCACCTTCTGGCTGAGCAACGCGTACACCTCGAAAGCGTGCGCGGCTGCCCCGGCTTTGGCGAGAGGCGGTCCAAGCTCCGCAACCAACTGTGGAGCGATCGCCGCACCGAGCATCGCCTCGATCGCCGGTTTCACGTCGGGGGCTGGACGGCCGCGGAACACCTCGGCGAATCGCTCGCCGATTTCACGGAAGTCCCTCCGCGTGAGGACCGCCGGCGGGCGCGCGAGGATGTCCGCTGCACCCGCGTCGTTGCGGCTGCGCCATCGGACCTCAGCGATGGTCGCGGCCGTCTCCGCCGTCGGACGGCGGGCGAGGAGAGCGAGCAACAGGCCTTCCGCTTCTTCTCTCTTGCCGAGCTCCGCCAGCTGCGCCGTTGCGATCCGGTAGGCGCAAGGGGCCTCCGTCGGAAGGGCGCGCTCGACCATCGTGAGCGCGTCCTCATGCCGGCCCATCGCGTCGAGCTGGCGGGCCGCGGCGCACCTCGCGCTCGCCGCGTTGAACGAATCGTCGTCTCCATACCTTCGCACCAGATCTTGCGCCGCGGCGAGGGCGTCCTTGGGTCGTCCCGCCTCGCGCAGGAATCGGATGAGCCGTTCCTGCGTCTCGGGGTCCGCAGGTCGCTCGCTGGCGAGCTGTCGCAACGCGCGCTCCGTCGGCACCTTCGGTCCGCGATCGGCGAGCGCCCTCGCTGCCTCGAGCCGCGCGGGGAAGGGAAGTCTCTCGTCGAGTGCGAGCCGCTCCAGCCGGTCGATCTGACCCAGCTGCTTCGCCAGAGCGACTTCGTCGCTGGGATGAGCGCCCGGCGCTTGCTCGACGACGCTCGCAACGAGGCGCGCGGCCCGGTCCAGGTCCCGGTGGTGCCGCCGGAGCAACCCTGCCCAGATGAGGCGGCTGGTCGGGCGCGAATCAAAGTGGCGCCAGGCAACACGGGCGGCCTCGATCATCCTTGGG
>JBJMQJ010000129.1:0-18365 GCA_045802765.1 Myxococcales bacterium | reverse complement strand
GGGGAGGAACTGTGGGACCGCCTCCGGACCATCCTCACGGAACGGCTGGGTTACCCCGTCAAGCTGGCGCGCTGACGCGGGCGCGCCCCCCGCACGCACCGCCTTATCTCGCCCGGACGTCGTGGACGATGACGCCGGTCGGAACCGGGATACGCGCCAGCGGCCCATCCGACGTGATCACGCTCGCGGACTGGCGACGGGCAGCCGCCAGGTAGAAGGCATCGTATGCGCTCACGTTGTGCCGCAGGCCCCAGGCATGTCGGACGAGCGCCCGGTGGGAAAGACGTTCAACGTCCCAGGCGACGAGATCGTCGAGCGCCTCGGCAGCCCGCTCCTGGCCCAGGTTCCCGCGCAGCAACTGCCGGCGAAGCATGGCCGTGACTTCCACGTCGAAGAGTTCGGGCGCGAACAGGTTGGCATCCGCAATGAGGCCCTCGATGCGCAATCCAACCGGCGTGCGCAAGAGGAATTCGACGGCTGCCGAGGCGTCGATGACGACGTTCAACGATCGACCTCGCCCTCCCGTTCGGTGCGGATCTCCTCCAGTGTACGCGCTGCCGGCTGCCGCAGATCGACGGGCTCGCGACGGACGAGACGCTCGTGAAACTCAGAGCGGGCAATCTCGCGCTGCACGGCCTCGAGCACGAGGTCGCGGAGCGTCCTTCCTTGACGTTTCGCATACCGCCGGATCTTTCGGTACAGGTCGGCCGGCACGTTCTTCACCTGTAGATTCGGCATGGCATGCCATTAGCATGACGATGGCATGCCGAGCAAGCGACGGAAGCTTCCGCCCGAGAGCGCCCGCGAGTACATCCGGACTCCGTTCGCCTCGTGGGGGCGGGACGAACCCAAATAAGCCGACGAAAGTAGCTGTCGCGCACCTCGACCTTCGCGCGTCACTCGGCCGCGGTGTCGATGATCTGCTCGGACTCCTGGCACATGTACCGGACCGCGGCCGCGCCGTGGGACGGGTCGTCGCAGCGGCCCTGGTAGCGGCGGGTCAGCACGTGACCGCCCCATTCTTCGACCGTCTCCGCGGCGGACTCGAGGCCTAGCCGGTGCAGCGCCGCAGTCACGCGCACGTCGAGGAGCGCCCGGGCCTGGTCGGCCCCGGCGTCGCCGTGAGCCCGCACCTGGTAGTCGCCGAGGACGACGCGGTCGGCGGAGCGCAGCCAGACCTGCATGGGGTTGAAGCGCGCCCGCGCGGTGCGCCGCAGGACTTGCGACCCGTCCGGGCCCTCGCTGCCAAGACGGTAGCGGTCCCCCAGCTGCGCGAAGAGGCGGGCGAGCCACGGATCCGCGGCCACGCGCGGGTCCACGGGCTCGCGCGGGGGCGGCTTCGGCGCCGGCCGCAGCAGGCGCAGGAGTCGGCGGGTCATCCCGGCACCGCGCGCGCCTTCCAGATCTGCTCCGCGTACTCGCGGATGGTGCGATCCGAGGAGAACTTTCCCATCCGCGCGACGTTGAGGATCGCCATGCGCGTCCAGCGCTCCTTGTCGACGAACGCTTCCTCCACCCTGCGCTGACATTCGAGGTACGAGGCGAAATCGGCGAGGAGGAAGTAGGGGTCGTGGTCGAGCAGCGACTGCACCAGCGGCCGGAACAGCTCCGGATGCTCCGGGTCGAAGAAGCCGCCGTGGATCAGGTCCAGCACCGCGCGCAGCTCGGGGTTTTGCTCGGAGTAGTCGCGGGGGCGGTACCCGCGGCGGAGCTGGTCCTGCACTTCGTGCGCGGTGAGTCCGAAGAGGAAGAAGTTCTCGTGGCCGACCTCGTCGCGGATCTCGATGTTGGCGCCGTCGAGCGTGCCGATGGTCAGCGCGCCGTTGAGCGCGAACTTCATGTTCCCCGTCCCGGACGCCTCCTTGCCCGCGGTGGAGATCTGCTCGGAGAGGTCGGAGCCGGGGAAGATGCGCTCGGCCAGCGATACGCGGTAGTTGGCGAGGAACACGACCTTCATCTTGCCGTTGACTTGTGGGTCGGCGTTGACGACCGCGGCCACCGAGTTGATCAGCTTGATGATCAGCTTGGCCACCGCGTAGGCCGGCGCCGCCTTGCCGCCGAAGATGAAGGTGCGCGGAACCATCGGGAGGTCGGGCTTGTTCTTGATGCGCAGGTAGAGCGCGACGATGTGGAGCAGGTTGAGCAGCTGGCGCTTGTACTCGTGGAGCCGCTTCACCTGGACGTCGAAGATCGATTCGCGGTCGATGGAGAGGCCGTGCTCGCGCTCGATGTACGTGGCGAGCTGCTCCTTGTTGCGCTGCTTGATCTCGCGGAATGCGGCGCGGAAGCTCTCGTCGTCGGCGAGGGGCTCGAGCTTGCGCAGCTCGTCGAGATTGACCGTCCAGCCCTCGCCGATGCGCGCGGTGATCGCCTCGGCGAGCTGCGGGTTCGCTTCCAGGAGCCAGCGCCGCGGCGTCACTCCGTTGGTCTTGTTGTTGAACCGCTCCGGCCACATCTCGTGGAAATCGTGGAGCAGGTGCTGCTGGAGCAGCTCGGTGTGCAGCGCCGCGACGCCGTTCACCGAGTGCGATCCCACCACCGCCAGGTAGGCCATCCGGATCCGCTTCGAGGAGAGCAGCCCGTCGCCCTCGTCGATGAGCGACATGCGCGAGATGCGCTGCTCGTCGTAGGGGAAGCGGTTCATCACCTGGCGCAGGAAGCGCCGGTTGATCTCGAAGATGATCGCCAGGTGGCGCGGCAGCAGCATGCCGAAGATCTCCACCGGCCAGGTCTCCAGCGCCTCGGAGAGGAGGGTGTGGTTCGTGTAGCCGAAAGTCGCGACCGTGAGCTCCCAGGCTTTCTCCCAGGGCAGCTGGTGCTCGTCGACGAAGATGCGCATCAGCTCCGGGATTGCGACGGCCGGGTGCGTGTCGTTGAGCTGGATGGCGACCTTGTCGGCGAAGTCGTCGAGGGACTTGTGCGCGACCAGGTGGCGGCGGACGATGTCGTGCAGGGAGCAGGCGACGAAGAAGTACTGCTGCTTGAGGCGCAGCTCCCTGCCGAACATCTTCACGTCGCTGGGATAGAGCACCTTGGAGATCGTCTCCGACCGGTTCTTCTCCAGCACCGCGCGCTCGTAGTCGCCGTCGTTGAACAGCGTGAGATCGAACTCCTCGCTGGCGCGCGCGCGCCACAGGCGCAGCGTATTGACGGTGGCGTTCCCATACCCCGCGATCGGCGTGTCGTAAGCCACGCCGATGACCTGCTCCTCGGGCGCCCAGTGCACCTTGAGGCGCCCGTGGTCTGCGTGTTCCTCGGTGCGGCCGCCGAACCCGACCGGCACCCAGTACTCGGGACGCGGCATCTCCCACGGGTTGCCGAAGCGCAGCCACTCGTCGGGCTTTTCGATCTGCCAGCCTTCCTTGATCTCCTGGTCGAACATGCCGAACTCGTAGCGGATGCCGTAGCCGTAGCCCGGGATGTCCAGCGTCGCCATCGAGTCGAGGAAGCAGGCGGCGAGGCGGCCCAGGCCCCCGTTCCCCAGCCCGGCGTCCACCTCCTGCTCGAGCAGGTCGGAGACCTCCAGGCCCATCATGCGCATCGCCTCGCGCGCGGTGTCGTACAACCCCAGGTTGAGCAGGTTGTTCGCCAGCGCGCGGCCCATGAGGAACTCGGCCGAGAGGTAGTAGACGCGCTTGGCTTCGCGCCGGTAGTAGCGCTGCTGCGTCGCGATCCAACGCTCGATGAGCCGGTCGCGGACGGTGAGCGCCAGGGACATGAACCGGTCGCGCGCGGTGGCCGAGTACTGGTCCTTTGCCAGCGAGTACAGCAGGTGGTTGGTGAAGGAGTGCAGGACGGCCGCGGCTTCGTTCGGTGCCGGGGCGCGGAGGACGCGGGACGCCATGTGGCGGATCTTACTCGAAGGGTCGTGCATTGGCGCGAGGGAATGCCGGAGGGGGCTCAGCGGCCCAGGGTCAGCAGATAGCCGGCCTGGAGCGCGACCCCGCTGAGCGGATTTTCCAATCCTCCCAGCGCGGGCGCGAGGTTCGTCTGCGCTTGGAGCAGGATGCGACCGGGGCCGATCGGCCAGGACGCGCCCAACGCGGCGCCGGCGCGGAATCCCAGCTCCGAGGCGGAGCGCGAGATGGAAGGAGCACCGGGAGAGCTGGCCGAGACCCACGTCTGCTGCACGCCGAGCAGCAGCGCGGCATGCAGGTCGACGCCGCCAAAGGTGCGCGTTGCCCGCGCTCCCAGTTGCGTGATGAGGCCAGTGGCGATGGCGCGCTCGGGCCGCCCGAGGAAGGGGCTCGGCGCCGGCTCGGTCGTCGCGAGCCAGCCGATGCCCCCCACGTCGAGCAGCGCTTCGATCGGCGTCCCCAGCACGGGCATCGCGATCTCCACGGTAGCCCCGAACCCTGGCACCCCACTGAAGGTCGTGCCGGCCGATCCGAGGAGGCCCGCGGAAGGGGCTCCCAATCCGGCCAGCCAGGCGCCGCGCTGGCGACCGCCGCCGGGACCGATCGACGCCCGCACCTCCGCGCGTTCGCCCAGGCCCTGCACCTCGATCGCGGTCTGACCCGTGGCGCTCCGAGGCACCTGCCAGGAGACGCCGACGACACCGCGGCGGTTGCGCGAGACGTCCACCCCTCCGCGATCGGCGCTTGCGCTCACGCGCGCATCCGGGTCCGGAGAGCCGTCACGGCGGACGAGAAACGCTTGCAGCTCGAGCGATTCGCCGGACGCGGCCTGCGCGGGCCCGACCGGAAGGACGCGCATCCGCGCGAAGGGCGGCGGATCGAGATCGAGCTGCCGGTCCGCGGTGTTCCCCAGCGAGTCCTCGACGTGCATCGTCGCTTTGTCCACGCCGGGCGGAACGACCACTTGCAGCTGCACTTCGCCTTTCGCGTTCGCCACCGCCGGACCGAAGTCGCGCTCCGCGATGCGCAGGTGCACCGATGCGTGCGGTTTGGTCTCCAGCGTCATCGAGTCGCTGCCCGCCAGCGGCAGCGCGAGCCAGCCGAGAGCGTGGTCCCCGTCCACCTCCGCGTCCGCGGCGATCAGCGCGACTGCTGGCGCCCGCGAGCGGGGCGGGGTGAAGGCGGCGGTGAACGTCCCGTCGCCGGCTTGCTGCGGCTCACCCACAGCGCCGACGTTGGTGCTGAGCGAGACCTTGGCGCCCGATGCCGCCCGGCCGAAGAGGCCGCTCACGCGGATCTGGATGCGCGCGGTGGAATCCTTGCCGAGCGTGAGCCCGCCGGGGTCCGCCGACAGCGTCACGGAGATCGCCAGCAAGGTGCTCAGCGCGATTGCCACAGCTTCCTCTTTACCCGGACGGTGGGCTTCGACTGGTCGCGCACGATGGTGGTGTCCACCTGCTTGCGGCGCCCCATCGGGTCGATGGCGACCACCGCCACGGTCTGCTTGCCGTCGCGGAGCGGCACGTCCGCTCGGAAGGAGCCGCCCGGCTCGACCGGCACCGGCTGGCCCTGGATGAACACGCGGCTGCCCGCCTCCACCTTGCCGCTCACGGGAACCGTGTCCTTGCTGGTGGCGCGCTCCTGCGGCCAGCGCACCGCGAGCAGCACGCGGCGCAGCGCGGGCGAGGCATCCTCTAGACCGCCTCCGACCAGGCGGCTGACCGTCCCGGGCCTCACCTCGACCTGCTTGCCGTGGGCCGTCAGGTTGACGGATCCGGTCACCGCGGCGACGGCCACCACGCCGCGCCCGTCGGCGGTGACGAAGAAGTGGCCGCCCTGGCTGTGCGCCCGCGCGTCGCTCCCTTCGATCTCGACGTCGACGCTGCCCTTGCCGGGCTCGACTTCCGATTCGACCGAGCCGCGCACCTGGGCGCGCATCCAGCTCGGATTCGCGTCCTTCAGGCGCAGCGCGGAAGCCTCGTGCACCCGCATCTTCACGCCGTCGACGCCGACTTCCGCCTCACCCTCGTGGGTGCGCAGCGCATCGCTCGGAGCCAGGCGGTCGCCGACCTGCGCGTCCGACCAGTTGCCCAGCGGGCCGCGCTGCAGCTCCACCTTGCCCTTGCGCGAGATGACGACCGCGTGCGCGCGAACCTGCGGCTCGCCGGGCGGCAGCGGTCCGGAGACCTTCACGGGGATGGCAGGGCCGGCTGGCGCGCGCCCGCAGGCGGCCAGCATGGCAGCGCAGATCAGCGCGCGCCCTGCGCACGACGGGCCCCGCTTCATGAGTGGAGAGTACGAGCCGGATTGCGCCCGCCGCAAATTCCACTCCGCCTCAGGTCAAAGCGACATCGGCGGCGTAATCCCACTCGCACCGACCCCCGGCGCACATCCGCTTCCTTGTATTCGTGCGCGCGCCCGGCAATCGTCAGCCGATGCGCCTGGGAGTGAAGCTCGCGTTGCTGCTGTCGTGCGCGAGCGCCGCCCCGCTCGCGCTCGCCACGATGGTGACGCTTCCCTCGGGCAGCCGGGAGCTGCGCTCGCAGGTCGCCCGCATCCATTCGCAAGCCGCCGCCGCGCTGGCCGACCAGGTGCAGCGCGTGCTGCTCGACAAGCTCGACGCGCTGACGCTCGCCACCCGCTCGCTGCGCCTCTCCGACCTCGACCAGGAGGCGCGCCAGCAGGCCCTCCTGCTCATCTACCAGCAGACGAAGGGAGCCGACGTGGTCGGCCTCTTCGACGAGAAGGGCGACCCCGTCGTCACCCCCGTCCGCTTCAGCGAGGTGGTGCCGGAGGCGCGCGCCGACCACGAGGAGATCGACGACGAAGCCCTCAAGGCCTACGCGGCCGCCGTGCCGCTCCGCGAGGCGCTCAAGTCGAAAGGGCTGACGCTCGGGCCGCCGTACGTGCTGCCGGGACGCGGCGGCGCTCCGGTTGCGCGGCTGGTGCTGGCGCTGCCGGTCCAGGGAGCGCGCGGGGCGCGCTGGGTGCTCGCCGTCGAGCTGTCGCTGCGGTCGCTGCAGGAACGGTTCGAGAAGCTGCGCCCGACCGAAGGCAGCGCGTTCCTGGTGGATGGCGCGTTCCGCGCGGTGATCCATCCCGACCAGAATACGGCCTTCTCGCGCGCCGATCTCTCCCAGCATCCGCTCCTCTCCGGCCAGGACCAGGAGGACGTGCTCGGCGCCAGCGCGGACGTGCCCGTCTCCGGCTGGCGCGTCGTGGTGCAGGAGGATGCGGACGCGGCCCTCGGTCCCATCCGCCGGCTGGCGCGCGGCGCGGCGTTCTGGATCGGCATCGCGCTCATCGCGGCGCTGGTGCTCGCGGTCACCACCGTGCGCCAGGTGACGCGGCCGGTGGAGCGGCTGCGCGCCGCCGCCGCGGCGGTCGCCGGAGGGCAGCTGGAGACCGAGGTCGCCGTCCGCGGGCAGGACGAGCTCGCTCAGCTCGCCCATGCGTTCAACGAGATGGTCGCCGGGCTGCGCGAGCGCGTGCGCCTGGAGGCGACGCTGGCCATCTCCAGCACGCTCGAGCTGAAGGAGGTGCTCGAGCGGCTCCTCGAAGGTCTCTCGCGGCTGGTCCCCTACCAGCGCGCGGCGGTGCTGATGAAGCGCGGCGAACGGTACCGGGTCGCCGCGCAGCGAGGCTATCCGGCGGCGGAGCACGCGGGCGTCCTGGAGCAGGTCTTGCCCGGCGGGCCGGTGGAGCGGGCCCTCAAGGCGGAGGAGCCGGCGCTGGGATGGGGTGGAGCGGCGCTGGTCGTTCCGCTCGTCTCCCGCGGCGAGGTGGTCGGACTGGTGGCGCTGGAGAGCAACAAGACCGGCGCGTACGACGACGAGAAGGCGCGCCTGGCGATGAGCTTCACCCAGCCGGCGGTGATCGCGGTGGAAAACGCGCGCCTCTTCGACGAGGTGCAGCGGCTCGCCACGCTCGACGGACTGACCGGCACGCACAACCGCCGGCACTTCATGGAGCTGGCGCAGCTTCAGTTCGAGAGCGCGCGGCGCTTCGCGCAGCCGCTCACCGCCATCATGATCGACATCGACCGCTTCAAGCAGGTGAACGACACCCTCGGGCACGCGGTCGGTGACGAGGTCCTGCGCGCCGTCGCGGAGCGGGTGCGGAACACGCTGCGCGCCGTGGACATCCTCGGCCGCACCGGCGGCGAGGAGTTCGCGGTGCTCCTGCCCGGCACCGTGCGGGAGTCCGCCTCGATCGTGCTCGCGGAGCGGATCCGGCGCGCGGTGGGCGACGGCGCGGTGCACACCGAGTCCGGGCCGGTGCACGTGACCATCAGCCTGGGAGTGGCGAGCGCCGGGCCGGACTGCCCCGACCTGGCGGCGCTCCTGCGCGCCGCCGACGCCGCGCTGTACGAGGCCAAGCAGGGCGGCCGGAACCGCGTCGCGTCGTAACGGTTCGCAGTGGACAGTCCGGGCGGCGCAGCGGCGCAGACGGCTCCGGGAAGCCTACTGTGGCATCCGCATGATCCTCGTCACCGGAGCCACCGGCGCGGTAGGCGGCGAAGTGGTGCGCCTGCTCGCAGCGCGGGGCCAGAAAGTGCGCGCGTTCGGCCGCAGCGCGGCGAGGCTGCCGCGGCTCGCTGGCGTCGAGCCGTTCGCGGGCGACCTGACGGACCGCGTCGCCGTCGGGGCGGCAGTCAAGGGCGCGGACCGGATCTTCCTGCTCGGCGAGCCGGATCCCGACCACGTGGAGGAGCAATCGAACGTCATCCAGGCCGCGCGGCGGAGCAGCATCAAGCTGCTCGTCAAGATGAGCGCGCTCGGCGCCGACGCACAGTCTCCCATCAACCTGGCCCGCTGGCACGCGAAGACCGAGGACGAGCTGCGCCGGGCCGACGTCCCATACGCGATCCTCCAACCTCAACTGTTGATGCAGAGCACGTTGGTCTACGCACCGATCGTGAAGGACCAGGGCGTCTTCCACGGAGCCATGCGCGACGGCAGGGTGGCATTCGTCGATGCTCGGGACGTCGCCGCGGTCGCGACCGCGGTGCTCGCGGGACGTGGGCACGAGGGGAAGACGTACGTCGTCACCGGCGGCGAGGCGCTCTCGCTGCGCGACGTCGCCGAGAAGCTCTCCGCCGCGACCGGAAAAGCGGTCCGCTACGTGGACCTTCCCGCGGGCGAGCTCAAGCGCAGGCTGCTAGACGCGGGACTGCCGTCATGGCTCGCCGACGACCTGGGCGCGCTGAACGTCTTCTTCAGCACCGGCGGCGGCGCCGGGATCACCCGGGTGGTGCGGGAGGTGACCGGCGCTGCGCCGCGGACGTACGACTCGTTCGCGCGCGAGTTCGCCTCCGTGTTCGGGGCGTGAGCGGCGCGTGCGAGCGGTTACAACAAGGGCAGCTGCGTCCCCGGGCGTTCGGGCCTGCGGAAGGTCGTGCTGTCGTCCCCTCCCATGCACCCGGTCAAAAGCCCCACGCGGCGGGCGGTCGACTCGAACAGCGCCCGCGCCGCTTCGGCGTAGCGCCCTTCGCCACGGCCGCGCAGGCCCCAGCGCGAGTCGTACAGCTTGCCGCCTCGCGCCTCGCGCACGCGGGCGAGGACGCGGTCGGCGCGGAGCGGCAGCGTCTCGCGGAGGCGCTGCTCGAACACCGTCGCGACGCTCCCCGGCAGGCGCAGGAACACGAATCCCGCCCGGCGCGCGCCGGCCGTCGCGGCCGCCTCGAGGATGCGCGCGATGTCCTCGTCGCCGAGCCCCGGGATCATCGGCGCGACGTTCACGCCGACGTCCAGGCCGGCCGCCGCAAGCCGCTCGATGATCTGCATGCGGCGCTGCGGAGACGCGACGTGCGGCTCGATGGCGTGCGCGTGCTCGCGATCCCAGAGGGGGATGCTGACCGTCACGCCCACTTCGGCAACCTTTGCCAGCGCCTGCAGCACGTCGAGGTCGCGCTCGACGAGCGGCGACTTGGTGATGATGCCCACCGGGTTGCGGTACTCGGCGCAGACTTCCAGGCATCCGCGCGTCAGGCGGTAGCTCGCCTCGAGCGGCTGGTAGCAGTCGGTCACCCCGGAGAAGACGATCAGCTCGCCCTTCCATCTCGGCCGCTCGAAAGCCTCGCGCAACAGCCGCGGCGCCTCCGGCTTCACCGTGATCTTGCGATCGAAGTCCGTCCCGGCGCCGAACCCCAGGTATTCGTGCGACGGACGGGCATAGCAGTAGGCGCACCCATGGAAGCATCCCCTGTATGGGTTCACGCTCCAGCTGAAGCCGACGTCGGGGCTGTCGTTGTGCGCGAGGATCTCGCGCGTATGATCTTCGTAGATCTCGAGACGCGCGGACGGCGCGTCCTCGAGGTACTCGACCTCGGTGGTGGACCACGGGTTGGGAGGGTTCGAGATCGGCTTCAACACGGCTCGATCTAGTGCACGGAACATGCGTTCAGGTCAACGGCCGCGGATGGCTTCCCGACCTCGCAGGCGCTGAAGAACGACGTGAAGCTGTCGGTCAACGCCCAGCTGTGCTGACCAGCGTCAGTGGTCCTTGCGGTCCGGGTCCTCGCCGCCGCGGCCCTCCAGCCGTTCCCACGCGTCCTTCGTCGCGAGCCGCGCCTGCGCCCAGTCGAGGGCCGAATGCCCGCGCCGCTCTACCCAGCTCCTTTCCAGATCCGGTTCCACCTGGCTCCAGTCGCGATCCCCGTGCATCATGCGCGACTCCCAGCCGTGGCGGTACGCCTCCCTGTATCGATCATAGCCGAGCTTCTCGTCGGCATAAGGTCGCGTACGCCAGTTCTCCCGCCAGTACGCGTCCTCCACGACGGGGTTCACCTTGTCGGCGACCGCCCGCCCTGCCATTCCGCCGGCGATCGCGCCCACTGCCACCCCGACCACGCCGCCGACCGGGCCACCAACCGCGGCGCCGATCGCCCCGCCGGCAGCCCCTCCCGCAGCCGCGCCCGCGGCGGTCCCCGCCGGGTGCTCCGACTTCTCGGTGAGGGGGTCGTTCGCGGGCTTTTCGCGCTTCGCATCCTTGGGATCCATCGCGCCTCCGTGCGGCAAAGTGCAGTCGGCCCGCACCCGGCGCAAAGCGGCGGGCGCTGTCTCGATCCCGACGCTTCCGGACGCTCGAGCGGTTGCCAGACGGGGCGGCGATGCCAACCGTGCGTTCGCATGAGCACCGTACGGACGATTGCGCTCGCCCTCTGTTTCGCTGGCGCCGCCTGCCAGACCCATCGGGACCCCGGAGCGAGCGACTCGTCCGGTCAGTCCGCCTCGGACGGTGGCGTGGGTACGGACGCCGGACCTGCAGACGCAGGACCCGCCGATGCCGGACCGGTAGACGCCGGACCCCCGCCGCCCGATCCACACCGGGTCGGAGGCCTGGGGTTGGGGCCGTGGCCGGCGGCGCCGATCACGGTCTACGGGAGCGCCCAGGGTCTGCTGGAGGCGCCGATCTCGGCGTCGACCGACGAGGCCGAGAACATCTGGGTGGTGACCGGACGAGCGCTGTACGTGCTGCGCCCCGGCGAGAAGACGTTCCGCCGGTACACCGCCGCCGACGGTCTGCACGTCGGGCCAGGGTGGACCGAGTCTCCCGACTTCACGCTGGTGACTGGTGGCCGCGCCGGAGAGTGCTTCGTCGGCTACTACGCCCACGACACGCACGATCACACGAACCTCGACCCCATCGCGCACCTGGGAAAGATGGACCAGGTCCTGCTGAAACCCGACCTGACGATGCAGGTGAACCGGTACGACTTCCACAACTCGAACGACGCGCACTTCTGGGAGACGCGCACCATCACGAGCTTCGTCTACGACCACTTCCAGCATCCGGGCGAGCTGTACGTGGGCTCGAACCACGGCGTTACGCGGGTGCAGCCGGCGAAGTTCCGCGTCCCCTCGACCTCTCAGGAGCGGTCCGACCCGACCTCCGTGGAACGCGAGTACTACGCCGACCACGTCCATCCCGTGGTCTGTGACGTGGGCTCTTGCACCGGAGGCCGGGACGACCACCCGGTCTTCGGCGACTTCTACGGCCTGACGCTCGCGGACGACGGCCGGCTGTGGATGGCCGGTCTTACCTCGGCGGCCGCGATCCGCTGGACGCCTGATCTCCAACTCTGGAGGAACAGCTGGGAGCCGGACAACCCGTTCGTTCCGGCGATGCCCGGCAAGGGCGCCAATTCGGTGTTCGACGCGATCTACATCAATCTCCGCGCGGTCGCGGTGACGTCGGACGGGACGGTCTGGTTCGCCTCGGGAGAGGTCGAATCGTGGCGCGGACCGACGTTCGGTCTCGCCGCCTGGCGCGACGAGACCCCGTACCAGCGGAAGTTCGTCGACCCGCGATCGATCGGCGCCGCGGAGTTCAACGTGCTGGAGATGGTCGCCTGGGAAGACAAGCTGGTGCTCGGGTTCCCGTCGACGGGCCTCCTCGTCTGGAAGCCCGGAGAAGCGCGCGGCAAGCGGCTCGGCATGAAGGAAGGGCTCCCCGGCGAAGCGATCGGCCGGATGTCGCTCGACCGCATGGTCGATCCGCCGCAGCTCCTGGTGCCCACCGAGGGCGGTCTCGCCGTGCTGCGCTCCTTGCCCTGAGCGGCCTTGCGGCGTGAAACTGGGGGCGTGAAACTGGGGGACACCATAACAACATGGTGTCCCCTCCAAACCCCCCAACATGGTGTCCCCTCCAAACCCCCCAACATGGTGTCCCCTCCGAACTCCCGCGCGGTGCTGCTCGTCGCCGCGGCTGCGTTGCTCTGGTCGAGCGGTGGGCTGTTCATCAAGGTCGCGCCGATGGGCGGCCTCGCCGTGGCTTGCGGCCGCGCGATCGTCGCCACCCTGTTCTACCTTCTGGTGCTGCGGCCCGACCTGCGCAAGGCGCGCTTCACCACCGCGCTCGCGTACGCAGGCTGCGTGGTCACCTTCGTCGCCGCCACCAAGCTCACCACCGCCGCGAACGCCATCTTCCTCCAGTACACGGGGCCCGCGTACGTCCTCCTCCTCTCGCCGTTCGTGCTCGACGAGCCGTTCCGGCCGATCGACGCCGTCTGCGTCGCGCTCTCGCTCGCGGGAATGTCGCTGTTCTTCGTCGACAAGCTCGAGGCGGGACAGCTCGCCGGAAACCTCCTCGCCACGCTGAGCGGAGTCTTCTTCGCGCTCACCGTGCTGCTCATCCGCCGGGACGCGAAGAGCGGCGCAGGCGACGCGATCCCTTCCACGACGCTCGGCAACGTGCTCGCCGCGCTCGGAACGGCCCCGTTCGCGGCGGACCTCTTGCACCTCTCGGCGACCGGCGTGTTGGTGCTGCTCTATCTGGGCGTGATGCAGCTCGGCGTCGCGTACTGGATGTTCGCCCGCGGCGTCCGGCAGGTGCCCGCCGCGGAAGCGAGCCTCATCTCGATGCTCGAGCCGGTGTGCAACCCGCTCTGGGTGCTGCTCGGCACCGGCGAGCGGCCCGGGCCCTGGTCCGTCGTCGGCGGCGCCGTCGTGCTCGGCACGGTCGCGCTGCGGACCCTCAAGGCGTGATCAACGCTTCTCCTCCACGCTGAGCGCGTAGAGGATTCCGGCCGCCTCGTCGAGGTACCAGTCCAGCGCCGTCGTTCCGGCGGGCGACGGCAAGGCATCCTGCAGCGCGAGCACTCGCACCGCCGCGGCGGGCAGCTTCGCGGAGCCGACCCCGAGGTAGAGCCGCCGCGGTCCGTCGTCGATGCGGAACGCGGTGCGGCCGACCCACGCTGGCCTTACGGCCTGGCGCGCGCGCTTCAGCTTGTCGCTCCCGACTGCCGCGGCGTCCATTCCCGTCCACCCCGTGCGCAGGGCCTGGATGCGGGTGTCGACCGAGGCGGCGTCGGTCGGATCCCAGGCGCGCGCGGCGCCCGAGGCGAGGATCAGCAGGATGGCGAGCCGCCGCACGGAAAGAAGTCTTGCCGACCCGCGATGCCGAGTCGAATTCCCGGTCAGTCCGGGAGCACTTCGAGGCGCACGCGCGCCACTCCGGGCGCATCGGGTCAGAGTCCCGCCGCCCATTCGCGCTGCGCGGAAGGTCTGGCCTCTTAGAATGTCCACATGCGAAAGCCGCGCGTGGCCATCCTGGGCGGCGGGTTCGGCGGCCTCAACGCCGCGCAGGCCCTGCGCGGTGCGCCGGTGCAGGTGACCCTGGTCGACCGGCGCAACCACCACCTCTTCCAACCGCTCCTGTACCAGGTCGCCACGGCGGCGTTGAACCCGAGCGACATCGCGACGCCCATCCGGCGCGTGCTCCGCAAGCAGAAGAACGCCGAGGTGATCCTCGGCGAGGCCACCTCGGTCGACGTGCGCGGCAAGCGCGTGCTGCTCCGCGATGGCGTCTTGCCGTACGACTTCCTCGTCATCGCGACCGGCGCGACGCACGCTTACTTCGGTCACCCGGAATGGGAGAAGGACGCGCCGGGGCTCAAGACGCTGGAGGACGCCATCGACATCCGGCGGCGGGTGCTGCTCGCCTACGAGGCGGCGGAGCGCGAGGAAGATCCCGCGCGCCGGCAGGAGTGGCTGACCTTCGTGGTGGTGGGCGGCGGCCCGACCGGAGTCGAGCTGGCGGGCGCGCTGGCGGAGATCGCGCGGCATGTCCTGGCGCGCGACTTCCGGCGCATCGATCCGCGCACCGCGCGCGTGGTGCTCGTCGAGGCGGGACCGCGCATCCTGCCGGCGTACGCGCCCGAGCTTTCGCAGAAGGCCGCCGCACGCCTGCGGCGGATGGGATGCGAGGTGCTGGTGGGCACGGCGGTGACCGCGGTCGATGGCGAAGGCGTGGTCGCCGGGGGGCGCCGGATCCGCTCGCGCTCGGTGATCTGGGCGGCGGGAGTTGCGCCGTCGCCGATCGCGCGCTCCCTGGGCGTCCCGCTCGACCGGGTCGGACGCGTGAAGGTCGAGCCCGACCTCTCCATTCCGGGCGCGCCCGAGGTGTTCGTCATCGGCGATCTCGCCGCGGTCGACGACGAGCAGGGCAGGCCCGTTCCGGGGCTGGCGCCGCCGGCGATCCAGGGCGGGCGCCATGCCGCGCGGCAGATCGTGCGCACGCTGCGCGGCGAGCCGCGCGAGCCGTTCCATTACTTCGACAAGGGTACCCTGGCGACCATCGGGCGCAACGCCGCGGTGGCGCAGATCGGCCGCCTGCGCACCGAGGGATTCTTCGCGTGGCTTTTGTGGCTGCTGGTCCACATCTTCATGCTGATCGGCTTCCGCAACCGCGTGCTCGTCCTGGCGGAGTGGGCCTGGACGTACCTTCGCTACGAGCGCGGGGCGCGGCTCATCACGGGCGAGGTGCCGCCGCTCCTCGGTCAGGAAAGCGCGCGCACCGCGGAGTAGCGGTTCCTCCCGCCGCGCTTGGCGCCGTAGAGCGCCTCGTCGGCGGCGTGGATCAGCTCCTCCGCGCTGTCGATGTCGCTTGCGGGGTAGTCGGCCGCTCCGAGCGTCGCGGTGACGGATACCGGGGCGTCGCCGGCATTCAGCGCGAGCTGCTCGACGGCGCTGCGGATACGCTCGCACACGCGCAGCGCGCCCTCGGGTTGGGTCTGCGGCAGGATGACTGCGAACTCGTCGCCGCCGTAGCGGGCAGCCACGTCGGGGGTGCGCAGCGAACGCGAGATCTCGGCGGCGACGGCGCGCAGCAGGCGATCGCCGAAGACGTGTCCGTACTTGTCGTTCACCGGCTTGAAGCCGTCGAGGTCGATCATCGCGAAGGCTAGCCGGCCGCCGTAGCGGTCGACGCGGTTCATCTCCTGGCCCAGGCGATCGACGAGGTAGCGCCGGTTGTACAGCCCGGTGAGCGGGTCGGAGACCACCAGGCGCTCCAGCTCACGCTGGATGGAGAGCACGCGGTCGTGCATCTCCTTCACCCGCAGGAGCGCGCGCACGCGGGCGAGCAGCTCGTCGGGATCGCAGGGGAGCGCCAGGTAGTCGTCGGCGCCCTTCTGCAGTCCGAGCACGCGCTCCGCCGTGGCGCTGCGGTGGCTCGCGATGAGCACCGGGGTGAATTGGTCGTGCGTGCCTTTGAGCTGGGGCAGGAGGTCCAGCCCGTCCATGTCGGGCAGCGACCGGCCGAGCACCACGAGGTCGGGCGCGCCCTCGCGCACCTTCTCCAGCGCCTCGGCGCCGCTGCCCGCCGCCGCGACGGTCAGCTCCGCGCCCGTGAGCAGGTCGCGCTGCGAGGCGCGAGCGCTCTCGTCGGCCTGCACCACGAGCACCCGCATCGGCCCTCCCGCCCAGGGATGCCGATGTTCGATACCAGATAGACGGTCGGGAGGGAAAGATTGCTCCCCTCGGACAATGAGGAACGCGAAGGGGTTCGATGCCCCGGGCGCCAAGGTGCGGCTGGAGGAGATCTCCACGCGGCCACCGTGAGGCGGTTCAGCCGATGCTGATGCGCCGGACGCCGCGCTCCTCGAGCAGCGCACGCACCCGGTCGCGATGGTCGCCCTGCAGGACGAGCGAGTCTCCCTCGACCGCGCCTCCGCACCCGAGCGCGCCCTTCAACGCCTTGAGCCAGTCGCGCAGCGCGGCGGCGGGCAGGCCGAGCTGCTCGACGACCGTGACTTCCTTGCCGCGGCGGCCCTTGCGCTCCAGCCGGACCACGGCCCGCGCAGGGGCCTTCGGTCCGCCGGAGCTTCGCTGCGATTCGCGCGGCTCCGGACCGCGCGGCAGGTCGGCGACCTTGTCCTTCAATCCGGCGAATGGATTGTGGAAGGGCTTCTTCTCGTCCACGCCTCATAGCTTACGCCACGCTGCGGCGAAGAAGCCGTCGCTCTCGCGCTCAGCCGCGGCGCCTCGAGCACGCGCGCGAGCTCGGCGAAGGCGCTTTGCCGCAGCCGCACCCCACGGCCGGGCTGCCGCGCGGACGGCACCCCGTCCGCTGCCCGACAGTGGGGGGTGGAGCGGCGTGCCCCCGACCGATTCCGTCCCCATTCTTCGCCGGGTGAGCGATCCCCACGAGCTATTGCAGGCGGGACGGTTCGAGGAACTGGCCCACGACGAGCATCCCCTCTGGCGCGGGCTCGCCCTGCTGGAGCTGGGCCGCTTCTCCGAGGCTGCGCGCGTCTTCGAGGAGGCGGAAGGCGCGCAGGAGAGCGGCACCATGCTGGAGTTCGCGGGCGCGGGTCGCTGGCTCGCCGGCGAGCGCTCGGCGGCCGCCGAGCGCTGGATCGCCGCGCTGGACGCCGGGCACGACGGCCCTGCCGGGGCGGTCAGGCCTCCCGCGTTGGTCCTCTATGCCGGCCTGCGCATCCCGGACGAGCGCTACGTGCTTCGCGGGAAGCGGTTGCTCGGCAAGCTGTGGAAACCGAAGCTCGCGCGCGTCTGGCCGGGCCCGGTGGCGGGCTTCCTCCTCGACGAGCTGGAGGTGGAACCGTTCCTCGAGGACGGGTACGAGGACGCGGATCTCGAGGCGCGGCGCTTGTCGGCCGCTCACTTCTGGGCCGGCGTGCGCGCCGGAGATCCGCAGGCCGCGCGGGCGCACTTCCAGGAGAGCGCGGCGATCGAAGGTGCCAGCGCGCTGGAGGTCGAGCACCACCTGGCGAAGGGCGAGCTGAAGTAGCGCGGCCCTTCTAGCTCACGTAGCCGGAAGCCTGCAGGCGGAAGAGGTGCGCGTAGCGCCCGTCCTTGGCGAGCAGCGCCTCGTGGCTGCCCAGCTCGGCGATGCGCCCGCCTTGCAGCACCGCGATCCGATCCGCCGTGCGCACCGTGGAGAAGCGGTGCGAGATGAGGATGGCGCTACGGTCGGCGGCGAGTGCCTTGAGCCGCAGGAAGAGGTCGTGCTCCGCCTCGGCGTCGAGCGACGCGGTGGGCTCGTCCAGGACGAGCAGCTCGGCCTGATCGCGCATGAAAGCGCGGGCGAGCGCGATCTTCTGCCACTGGCCGCCCGACAGCTCGTGGCCCTCCTCGAACCAGCCGCCCAGCATGGTGTCGAGCTTCTGCGGCAGCTCGTCGACTACCGTCCGCGCTCCGGCGCGCTCGACGGCCGCGTCGATGCGCGGGCGGTCCGCGATGGCGCGCACCTCGCCCAGGCCGACGTTCTCCAGCGCGGTGAACTGGTACTTCACGTAATCCTGGAAGAGCACGCCGATGCGGTCGCGCAGGTCGCGCGGATCGAAGTCGCGCAGGTCGACGCCGCCGTAGAGGATCGCTCCCGCGGTCGGATCGTAGAGGCGCAGGAGCAGCTTGACCAACGTCGACTTGCCGGCGCCGTTGTCGCCGACCAGCGCGAGCTTCTCGCCGGGCTCGATGCGCAGGTTCACCCCGTGGAGCGCCTCGCGGTCGCTGCCCGGATACCGGAACGCCACGTCGCGGAACTCGATCAGCTGCGAGCGGCCTTTGGCCGCCGCCTTCGGGAGCGCGCGGGGTGATTCGCCCTCGGTCGGGATGTCCAGGTAGGTGAACAGGTTGGAGACGAACAGCCCGTCCTCGTACAGGCTGCCGATGGAGGCGAGCGCGGACTGGATTGCCGCCTGCCCTTGCCGGAAGGCGACCAGGTAGAGGGTCAGGTCGCCTAGCGTGATGCGCGCCCGCGCCG
>JBJMQJ010000002.1:0-4318 GCA_045802765.1 Myxococcales bacterium | reverse complement strand
GCCGCTGCCGGCGCGGGAGCTCGCCTCGCGGTCTGCGTCGCGCCGAAGCTGTCGCGCGACGCGGCAGGGCGGCATGCCTTGGCCCCGGGCAGCGCGTCCGCCTTGGCGCAGGCGCTCACCGGCACGCTGCTGCTCGCCGCCTCGGAGCGCAAGCCGCCGCAGGCGCGCGTGGACGTGCAGCTCGAGTGCGGCGGGCCGCTCAAGGGGTTGCTGACCGACGCCGACGCGTCGGGAGCGGTCCGCGGACTGGTCCGGGTGAACGGGCTCGACCGCCACGGCTCGCGGGCGGCGTCGCGAGGCGACGCGGCTCCGGGCGAGCCGCTGCAACGGTTCGATCCACGGCCGCTCCTCGCCAGCGGCCACGACGAGCGCGCCGGAATGCTCTCGATCGTCCGCGCCGAACCCGGCTCCGACGAGCTGCACCGTGCGGCGTTCCCCTTCGCCGGCGCGGACCTGGGAGCGGCGCTCACGCTGTTCTTGCGCAACGATCGTGCTCGCGGAGGCGAGATGGCGCTGGAAGTGCTCTTCGGGGCCGGCGAGCCGCTTGCCGCCGTGGCCGGCGCGCTCTTGTGGGCGGAGCGCGAGGACGGCGCCGACGACCTGCGGGCGCTGGGCAAGCCGCTGCGTCAGCGGGTGCTGCACGAGTCGCTGTTGCGCGTCGAATCGGCAGGCGCGAACGGCGACGCGCGGGCGCTCGCCGAGGACCTGGCGGGGGCGCTCGAGCTGGGTCCGCTCCGGTTGGAAGTAGAGGTCAAGCCGCGTTTCGCCTGCCGCTGCTCGCGGGAGCGGGTGGTGCGCGCGCTCGCCACGCTGGCGCGGGACGAGCTGCGCGACATGGCCGCGCGCGACAACGGAGCGGAGGCGAGCTGCGATTTCTGCGGCGCGCGCTACGGCATCTCCGCCGCCGAGCTTCTCGAGCTCGCCGGTGACCGCCCGCTGCGCGATTGAACGGCGTTGACGGTGGGCCCGATCGCGGCGGCGTCAGCTCGTCCCGCCGAGCCAGCTCTTCAGCCTCTGCACCGCGTGATGGAAGTTCACCTTGGCGTTCACCTCGGTGATCCCGAGCGCCGCGGCGATCTCCGCGAAGGGAAGATCGCCGTCGATCCGCAGCAGCAGGACCTCGCGTTGCCGCCGGGGCAACCGCGCGATCGCCTCGCGCAGCGCGCGCATCCTGTCCGCGTGCTCGAGCCGGTCATGCGCCTCGGCGGGTGCCGGCGGCGCCTCGCGCCCGTGCGCTTCCTCGCTGCGGTCGAACCGCGCCACGTCGCGCAGGTGGTTCTTCGCCAGGTTCACCACGATGCGGAACAGCCACGACTTGAACGAGCCTCCCCGCCAGCCGCCCGCGCGTCCCGCCGCGTTGATGAAGGCGCGCTGAGCGAGGTCCTCGGCGTCGTCGGGATCCCGGGCGAAACGGCGCGCGATCGCCAGCACCGGCGCCTGGTACCTCCGCACGAGCGCCTCGAAGGCGCGCGAGTCCCCCGCGCGGAACGCGGTCAGGAGCTCGGCGTCCGAAGGGGATCGCTCGTCCGGCATCGGAAGGGGAACAGCTGTAGCAATTGACGCGAGGCGCCGCCACACTCTAGATCGCGTCGCGCCATCGGCGGCGCGGAAGGGAGGACGGCGTGCTCGACCTGCGCTGGGTGGTCGCGAACCTCGACGAAGCGAAGCGCCGGCTCGCCACGCGCAGCGCGGACGCGGCGGCGGCGCTCGCGCCCATCGAGCAGCTCGCCGGGGAGCGCAAGGCGCTCATCCAGGCCACCGAGACGCGGCGGGCGGAGCAGAAGAGGGCGAGCGAGCAGATGCGCACGCTGCGCGGCGAGGAGCAGGCGCGGCTGCGGGCGGAGCTCAAGGCGCTCTCCGACGAGGTGAAGGAGAAGGAGACCCGGCTCAAGCAGGTCGAGGAGCAGATCGAGGCGGCGCTCCTCGCCGTGCCCAACCTTCCGCACGCGTCCGTCCCGGTGGGACACGACCCGCAGGAGAACGTGGTCGTCCGTTCCTGGGGAGAGAAGCCGCGCTTCTCCTTCGCGCCGCTGCAGCACGACGAGGTGGGCGAGCGGCTCGGCCTGCTCGACTTCGCCCGCGCGGGAAAGGTGTCGGGAGCGCGATTCGTCTTCTATCGCGGCGCCCTGGCCCGCCTCGAGCGGGCGCTGGTGAGCTTCTTCATCGATCTGCACCGCGAGCGCGGGTACCTCGAGCTGATCCCGCCGTACCTGGTGAACGCGGACTCGATGCGCGGCACCGGACAGCTGCCCAAGTTCGAGGAGGACCTGTTCAAGACGACGAACGGCCTCTACCTCATCCCCACCGCGGAGGTGCCGGTCACGAACTACCACCGCGACGAGATCCTCTCGTCGCTGCCGATCAAGTACTGCGCCTTCTCGCCGTGCTTCCGCAGCGAGGCGGGCAGCTACGGGAAGGACACCAAGGGAATCGTCCGCCAGCACCAGTTCCACAAGGTCGAGCTGGTCCGGTTCGAGGCTGCGGAGACCGCCCACCAGGCGCTCGAGCAGCTGGTCGAGGATGCCCAGGAGCCGTTGCGGCGCCTCGGTCTCCACCACCGCGTCGTCGCCCTGTGCACCGGCGACCTCGGGTTCTCCGCGGAGAAGACCTACGACCTCGAGGTGTGGTTGCCGGGCCAGGAAGCGTACCGCGAGATCAGCTCCTGCTCGACGTTCTCCGATTACCAGGCGAGGCGCGCGCAGATCCGCTTCCGCCCGGGCCCGCAAGAGAAGCCGAGGTTCGCGCACACCCTGAACGGCAGCGGGCTCGCGGTCGGGCGGACGGTGGTCGCGTTGCTGGAGAACGGTCAGCAGGCCGACGGGTCCGTCGCGTTGCCAGCCGCCCTGCGGCCGTACATGGGCGGCATCGACCGCCTGACTGCGCAATGAGGCGTGGCCGCCCCCGCATGGCCGTGGGGGGGACAGCATCTTTTCATGGTGTCCCGATCTGCAAATACGAGCCGCAGCTCGCGATGCTGGTCGATTCGCCTCCGGAAGGCGACGGCTGGCTGCACGAGGTCAAGTTCGACGGGTACCGCATCGGTTGCCGCGTCGAGCGCGGGGCGGCCGTGCTCATCAGCCGCAAGGGGAACGACTGGACGCGCGACTTCCCCGAGGTGCGCGACGCTGCGGCGAGGCTGCCCGTGCGCAGCGCGCTCGTCGACGGCGAGGTGGCGGTGGTGCTGCCCGACGGGCGCACCAGCTTCCAGGCGCTCCAAGGCGTCCTCGCCGGCGGCGATCGCCGTGGGCTGACGTACTTCGCCTTCGACCTGCTCCATCTCGACGGCCGCGACCTTCGCGCATCGCCGCTGGAGGAGAGAAAGGCGACCCTGGCCCGGGTCATCCGGCCGGGACCGGTGGTGAAGTACACCGAGCACTGGACGGGCGGAGGTCTGCAGGTCTTCGGCGAAGCCTGCCGGCTCGGCTTCGAAGGGTTGGTCTCCAAGCGTCGCGATGCGCCGTACCGCTCCGGCCGCAATGCCCAGTGGGTGAAATCGAAGTGCACCCTCCGCCAGGAATTCGTGGTGGGCGGCTTCACCGACTCGCAGCGCGGGAAGGACCGCATCGGCTCGCTGCTGGTCGGCCATCGCGATGACGCCGGCAATCTCGTCTTCGCGGGCAAGGTTGGCACCGGATACACGAGCGCCGTGGCGCGGGACTTGCGCCGGCGCCTCGAGCCGCTGGAGCAGCGCCACAGTCCCTTCGCCCGGCGTCCTCCCGGCTGGCTCGGCCGGAAGGCGCACTGGGTCCGTCCCGAGCTGGTCGCCGAGGTGGCGTTCACGGAATGGACGCGGGACGGAAAGGTGCGGCACCCGTCGTTCCAGGGACTTCGCGCCGACAAGCCCGCCCGCAGGGTCGTCCGCGAGCGGCCGCGCGTCGAGGTGGCGGGGATACCGATCAGCCATCCGGAGCGGGTCGTTTTTCCCGACCAAGGCATCACCAAGCTCGACCTGGCGAGGTACTACGAGTCGTCCGGCGACCGGATCGTCTCGCACGTAGCGGGTCGCCCGCTGACGCTGGTGCGCTGCCCTGGCGCCATCGGCGACGATTGCGTGTTCATGAAGCATTCCAAAGTGTGGGCGCCGCCTGCGCTGCGCCGCATCCGCATCCCGGAGAAGACGAAGCTCGGCGAGTACCTGGTGGCCGACTCCGTCGCCGCGGTCGTTTCGCTGGCGCAGATGGACGTGGTGGAGATCCACACCTGGAACTCGCGGGCGGAGCACGTCGAGCAGCCGGACCGCATCGTGCTCGATCTCGACCCGGGGCCCGAGATCTCGCGGCGGCAAGTGATCGATGCGGCGCGGCTGGTCCGCGCTGCG
>JBJMQJ010000128.1:0-10025 GCA_045802765.1 Myxococcales bacterium | reverse complement strand
GCCGCGGCACCGGTCTCGGGCTCTACCTGGCGCGGCACGTGGTGGAGCGCCAGGGAGGGGAGATGCGCGTCGCGTCCGCCGAGGGCCGGGGCACGGAGGTCACCTTGACGGTGCCGGAAGTGGGCGCTTAAGAGAGACCCGGATGCCGCGCCTCCTCATCGTCGACGACGACGAGCCCTTCCGCCTCGCCATGCGCAACGCTTTCCTGCGCCGCGGCTACGAGGTCTCCCTCGCCGGCACCGCCGACGAGGCCCAGACGGCGCTGCAAAAGGACGCCCCCGACTACGCGGTGGTCGACCTGCGCATGCCAGGCCCCAGCGGCCTCGAGGTGGTGCGCGCGCTGCGCGCGCTGCCCAGGCCGCCACAGGTCGTCGTGCTGACCGGCTACGGCACCATCGGGACCGCCGTCGAGGCCATCCGCCTGGGCGCGATCAACTATCTCAACAAGCCCGCCGACGCGGACGAGGTGGAGGCTGCCCTGCTGGGAAAGCGGCCGCCGCCGCCAGTGCACGAGGTCCCCTCGCTGGATCGGCAGGAGTGGGAGTACCTGAACCGCATTCTTGCCGACTGCAACGGCAACATCTCCGAAGCGGCCCGCCGGCTGAAGATGCACCGCCGGACGCTGCAGCGGAAACTGCAGAAGCACCCACCCAAGGTCTGACGAGCGAGGACGCCCATGCGCATCGCCGCCACCTCCCTGTGCGCGCTCGCCCTCGCGTGCGCCGCGCCGAAACCGGGCGCGTACTCGCAGATCCCGCGCGCTCCCGTGCCGCTGGACGAGTACTTCAAGGTGCGCCGGCACTACACGTTCTTCTCGCGCGGGCTGCGCTTCTCGCACGACGAGAAGCTCGCCGTCTTCCAAAGCGACGCCGGCGGGCGCCTCGATCTGTGGGTGAAACCGCTCGACGGGGGGCCCTCGCGCCAGGTCACCCACGTGCAAGGCTTCCTCGGAGAGTTTGCCTTCTCGCCCGCCGCGGACGTGCTCGCGTACGAGGCGGACGTCGGCGGCGACGAGCTGCCGCATCTGTTCCTCACCGACGCCCAAGGCAGCGCGCCGCGCGACCTGACGGCCGACTATCCGAAGGGGCGCCGCACGCAATTCGTCGAGTGGGCGCCCGACGGCAAGACGTTCCTGTATCTCTCCAACCTGCGCGACGAGAAAATGCTCGACGTCTACGAGCACGATCTCGCCTCGGGCCGCGCGCAGCTGCTCTGGATCGCGACGGGCTCGCTTGCATTCGGCGCCGCCGACCGCGCCCACCGGCGCTTCGTGCTCCGCGAAACGGTCTCGGACAGGGACAGCAACCTGTGGCTGTTCGAGCGCGGCGAGGAGCAGCCCGTCCTGCTCACGCCGCATGAGGGCGAGGTGCTCTACCAGCCGCAGGATTTCACCGCGGACGGCAAGCTGCTCTTCACCTCCGACCAGGCCGGCGAGTACACCGGGCTGTACGCATTGGACCTCGCGACCAGGCGCGCCTCGCCGGCGGCGCAGCCGGAGTGGGACGTGGACTCGGCGGCCGAGTCGCTCCGGCACCGATATCGATTCGTCGCGGTGAACGCGGACGGTACCACGCAGCTGTCGGTGCGGGATCTCCCGTCGGACAAGGCGGTGGCGCTCCCCAAGCCGCCGCTCGGCGGCGGCTGGTTCCCCGCGGACTTCTCGCCCGGCGAGCGGTACCTGGGCGTCTTCCTGCGCACCGATGCCGCGCCGCACACCCCCTACGCGCTCGACCTGCAAACCGGCGAGGCGCGGCAGCTCGACGATCCACTGCCGGACAGCTTGCGCGGGCGCTCCATGGCAGTAGGCGAATCGGTGCGCGTTCCCAGCTTCGACGGCAAGCCCGTCCCGGCGTTCGCATACCGCCCGCGGCGCGAACCGGTCGGGGCCATCATCCTGGTGCACGGCGGTCCCACCTCTCAGTCGCGGCGCACCTTCGGCGCATTCACCCAGTACCTCGTCTCCAAGGGCTACGCCGTGCTGGTGCCGAACGTGCGCGGGTCGACGGGTTACGGCAAGTCCTGGACGCGCCTGGACACCCATGACCTGGGCGGCGGCCCGCTGCAGGACGTGGTGGCGTGCAAGTGGTGGCTGGTGGGCAACGCCGGCGTTGCGGACGACAAGGTGGTGGTGATGGGCGGCAGCTACGGCGGCTACATGGCGCTCGCGGCCGAGGCCTTCGCTCCCGACGAGTTCGCCGCGAACGTCGATTACTTCGGCGTCTCGGATCTGAAGACGCTGGTCGAGAGCTTCCCGGCGTACTGGGCAGCGTTCTCCCGCGAGATCTACGAGAAGTTCGGCAATCCGAGCGACCCGAAGGACGCGAAGTACCAGCACGATCGATCTCCGATCCACTTCGTCGAGCGGATGAAGCGGCCGATCCTCGTCGTGCAAGGCGACAAGGATCCCCGTGTCACCAAGGACCAGTCGGACCGCATCGTCGAGGCGCTGCGGAAGAGGAAGGTCCCGGTGGAATACCTGGTCCTGGAGAACGAGGGCCACGGGTTCTCGCGGACCGAAAGCATGGTCCGCGCCTACCAGGCCACCGACGCTTTCCTCGATCGGTACCTGCTCGGTGGCCCGCGATGACGGAACGAGTGCGGTTCGTGGACCACCAAGGCAGGCGGATCCTCGTCACCGACCTCTCCGAGCTCGATCCAGA
The DNA here is from genome assembly GCA_045802765.1 of Myxococcales bacterium. Classification (GTDB taxonomy): domain Bacteria; phylum Myxococcota; class Myxococcia; order Myxococcales; family 40CM-4-68-19; genus VBKO01. The sequence continues at coordinate 7,365 of JBJMQJ010000128.1, read as the reverse complement.
CGGATCGCCCGCGGTGCTCGACGAGGCGCGCCGCCTGGTCGCGACGTTGCCGAAGGAGCGCTCGCTCCTGAGCCTGCTCGTCGTGCGCAAGATGCGCTTCGATCCCAAGACCATCGACGCGATGAAGCAGATCGGCCGCGCGAACGAACCGTGGGTCATCGCCACCGCCGTGGTCGGCCTCACCGCCCTCGGACGCGTGCTGGCCAAGGTGGTTTCCACCTTTAGCGGCCGCCGATACGCTGCGTTCGAGACCGAAGAGCAGGCGAAGGAATGGCTCGCCCGCCAGAAGGCCTGAGCCCGGAGCTCAGCCGCCGCGCTCCATCTCCTCGCGAATGGCTTCCAGCTCGGCGATGGCCTCGAAATCCTTCGGCCGTCCGGCGGCGCGCTTCACCTCGATCAGCTTGTCGAGATCCAACACGTGGCAGCGGATACCGAACACGTCGATCTGGGACGAGTGGCCCACGAGTCGCTCGTCACCGCCGCCGCCGCCGATCTCGCCGAGGAGACCCAGCCATCCCAGGTCGTTCACGAACGTGAAATTGAGCCCCGCCTCGTCGCCTTCATCGCGCGGCGCAACTCCTCCGCGGTCCGCTGCATCGACATCAGATTGAGGAGGCGCTGCTCGACCGTCAGGCGGAGGCTTTCGCGAATCATCGTGCGGTCCACGTCCTTCTTGTATGCCTCGATGACGGGATCGACGTAGCGCTCGCTCGAACGGCCCATGGACTACATCTAACGCGGGGCGAATGGCATGCAAAGCGCGGCGCGGTGTGTTAGACGCCAACACCTTTTCGAGGAAGCGTGCTGAGATGATCCAGGTCACGAACGTCACCAAGGCGTTCGCCGGCAAGAAGCTGTTCGAGAGCGTGTCGACCACCTTTCCGCCCGGGCGCCGCTACGGCCTGACCGGGCCGAACGGCGCGGGCAAGACCACGTTCATGAAGATCCTCTCCGGCGATCTCGAGCCGGACAGCGGGACCGTGTCGCGTCCGAAGCGGCTCTCCGTCCTCAAGCAGGACCAGTACGCCTACGAGGACAAGCGCGTGATCGACGTGGTCCTGATGGGCAACCGCGTCCTCTGGGACGCGATGCACGAGAAGGAGAAGCTGCTCGCGAAACACGAGCTGTCCAACGAGGAGGGTGCGCGCCTGGGAGAGTTGGAAGGCGTGATCGCCGAGGAGGACGGATATTCCGCCGAGGCGCAGGCCGCCACGCTCCTCGATGGCCTGGGCGTCTTCGAGAGCGATCACCACCGGCTCATGCGCGAGGTCACCGGCGGCGACAAGGTGCGCGTACTGCTCGCGCAGGCGCTCTTCGGCAAGCCGACCGCGCTCCTCCTCGACGAGCCCACCAACTCGCTGGACATCGACTCCATCCACTGGCTGGAGGATTTCCTGGAGAACTACGAGGGGACGCTGGTGGTCATCTCGCACGACCGCCACTTCCTCAACGCCATTTCCACGCACATCGCGGACATCGACTACGAAACGATCATCACCTACGCCGGCGCTTACGACGACATGGTGCGCGCCAAGGCGCAGGTCCGCTCGCGCATCGAATCCGAGAACGCCGACAAGATGAAGAAGCGGGAGCAGCTGCAGGAGTTCGTGGCGCGCTTCTCGGCAGGCACTCGCGCCTCCCAGGTGCAGAGCCGCATCAAGCAGCTGGAGAAGCTCTCGCTCAGCGACATCAAGAAGTCGAACATCGCGCGGCCGTTCATCAAGTTCGAGCAGAAGCGGCCCAGCGGCAAGCAGACCCTCACCATCGAGGCTCTCACCAAGGGGTTCGCGAAGGGAAAGCCGCTCTTCAAGGACTTCAGCGCGCTCGTCACCAAGGGCGAGAAGGTGGCCATCGTCGGGCGCAACGGCGTCGGCAAGACGACGTTTTTGCGCACCATCCTCGGCGAGCTGAAGCCCGACGCGGGCACCGCCGCGTGGGGCCACGAGGCTCAGATCGGCTACATGCCGCAGGACGTGCGGCCGATCATCCCCACCGACACCACCTGCTTCGATTACCTGCACGACATCGATCCCAGCGCGGGCAACGAGCAGATCCGCGGCCTCCTGGGTCGCATGCTCTTCCGCGGCGACGAGGGGATGAAGCCGACCAAGGCGCTCTCCGGCGGCGAGGCGGTGCGCCTGCTCTTCTGCAAGCTGATGCTGGTCCAGCCGAACATCCTGGTGCTCGACGAGCCGACCAGCCATCTCGATCTGGAGTCGATCAGCGCGCTGGCGGACGGCCTGCAGAACTATCCGGGCACCGTGCTTTTCGTCGCCCACGACCGCGACCTGATCAGCTCGACGGCCTCGCGCATCTTCGCCTTCACCCATGGGCGGCTCGAGGACTTCCCCGGGGACTACGAGGGATTCCTCGAGAAGCACGGCGGCTTCGTGGACGCGCACTGACCGTGCGCCGGCTCTTCGCCGCGGGGCTCGTGCTCGGCTCCGCCTGCACTGCGGCGCAGAAGAGCGCGCCGCCCGTCGAGGCGGGCGAAGCCGCCGACCTGCAGGCGGGCGCCAAGGATGCGTTCCGGCACGCCTGGGAGGGCTACCGGCGCTACGCCTGGGGTCACGACGAGCTGAAGCCGCTCGGCAAAGGGCCGCGCGACTGGTACGCCGAGCCGCTCTTGATCACTCCCGTCGACTCGCTCGACACGATGATCCTGCTCGGGCTGCGCGACGAGGCCGAGCGGACGCGGGCGTACGTCGACGAGCACCTCTCCTTCGACCGCGATATCCCGGTGAAGACGTTCGAGATCGTCATCCGCGTGCTCGGCGGGCTGCTCTCGGCGCACCAGCTGACCGGGGACCCGCGCCTGCTCGCGCTCGCCGACGATCTCGGTCGCCGTCTGCTGCCGGCCTTCGACTCGCCGACCGGAATGCCCTACGTGAACGTCAACCTGCGCACCGGGAAGGCCTCCGGCGCGAAGAGCAACCCGGCCGAGATCGGCACCCTGCTGCTCGAGTTCGGGACCCTCTCCCGCCTGACGAAGAACGAGGCGTACTACGCCAAGGCGAAGAATGCGCTCTCGCAGCTCTACTCGCGGCGCTCGGCGATCGGCCTGGTCGGCGAGTCCATCGACGTGGAGACCGGGCGGTGGCTCTCGCGCGAAAGCCACATCGGCGGAGGCATCGATTCGTACTACGAGTACCTGCTCAAGGCCTGGCTGCTCTTCGGCGACGAGGACTGCCACCGCATGTGGCTCTCCAGTATCGAGGCCGTGAATCGAACGGTCGCCGACGAGGCGCCCTCCGGGCTCTGGTACGGCAGCGTGGACATGGAGACGGGCCGCCGCGTGGGGACGCAGTTCGGCGCGCTCGAGGCGTTCTTTCCGGCGGTGCTGGTCCTCGGCGGCGACCTCGGGCGCGCGCGCCGCTTGCAGGAGTCGAGCTTCAAGATGTGGACCGCCGCGCGCGCCGCTTCGGACGGCTTCGACTACGTCGAGATGCGCCCGACCCAGCCGCGCTGGCCGCTGCGTCCGGAGATCGTCGAATCCGCGTACTATCTCGCCTGGGCGACGGGAGAGCGCCGCTGGACGGAGATGGGCCGCCGGTTCCTGCGCGACATCGACGCCTGCTGCCGCACCGAAGCGGGATTCACGGTCCTCGAGGACGTGACGACCGGAAAGCAGGGCGACCTGATGCCCAGCTACTTTCTCGCCGAGACGCTGAAGTATCTGTGGCTGCTCGGCGCTCCCCAGGCGCTGGACCCGCGCACGTCGGTGCTCAACACCGAGGCGCACCCGCTGCGCAGGACGTGGTGAGTCAACGAACGTCCAGGCGATCCAACGCGAACGCGTAGGCCCCGAGCGAGATCGCCGCGCTCGTGCCTAGCCGGGAGACGCCCACCCCGGCGCGCTTGGCCGGGTCGTACCGGACGGTGCGCGCCGAGCCGGGCACGCGGACCTCGCGCGCCTGGGAGGAGAGGAATCCTTCCAAGCCGCGCGCGTCGTCGAGGTCGAACACCGCGAGCTCGAGCCGCGAGACGCGCTTGCCGTCGAGCGACACCAAAGACCCGTTCAGCTCGGCGAGGAGCGCCGGCATGAAGAGCGGCGCCGCCTCGCTCAACCCTCCGCCCAGCGCGACCAGGCCATCGACGAGCGTGAGCGCCTGGGCGGCGGCGTCGCCCGCCACCTCGCCCAGGCGACGGTACGCCTCGCGGGCAGCCCGCGCATCCCCGGGCGCCAAGCTGCGCGCGATCGCGGCGATCTCCCGCGGTTCCGGCGCTGCGTCGAGCGGGATCCCGGCGCTTCGCGCATATTCCCTGCGCACGGCGCGGATGCTCGCGCCCTCTTCGGCGAAGGAGCGCGGCTCGTCGCGATGGCGCAACAGCCATGCCTCGCCCGCCGCCGAGTTGTCGCCGAGGAGGAGCTTGCCGTCGTGCACCACTCCTCCCCCCAGGCCGGTGCCGAGGGTGAACCCGATCAGGTTGCGGAAGCGACGCGGGCTGCCCGCGCGCTCGAGGCGCCCGTTCACCCACGGCAGCAGGCCGCCCAATGCCTCGCCGTAAGCGAACAGGTCGCCGTCGTTGTTGATGAAGACGGGGACGCCGTATCGGTCGGCCAGCATCGGCCCCAGCGCGACCCCGCCGCGGAAACCCGGCAGGTTCCCCAGGTCCCCGATGACGCCGGCGCGGTAATCCGCTGGACCGGGGAAGGCGAAGGAGAGCGCGGCCACCTCCCGTCCGGTGGCGGCGAACGCCGCGTCGAAGCCCGCGCGGATCTGCCCCAGGCTCACCTCGAGATCGTCCGCGCGCGACGGCAACGTGATCGGCTCGAGCAGCAGCCGCCCGCCGCGTATGGCGTTGAAGACGAAGTTGGTGCCTCCCGCGTCGAGCGTCAGCACCGTCCGTGGATCAGTGGAGAGCGGCATCCGGTTGCTCGCGCGGGCGCAGCGAGATCCCCGCCGATGCGCGCGCCCAGCACGCCGGCCGGTACGCTGAAAACCGCGAAGGCGATGAAAACGAAGAAGGGCAGCAGCGTTGCGAGCACGTTGCTCAGGCCAAAGCTCTTGCGCACCGCTTCCGCCAGCGGCCCCATCGCGTCGGCCACGCCCATCACGAAGAACGCGAGGAAGATGGGCAGCGTGCTCAGCCGCATCCCGCCGACCGTACCGGAACGCGCGAGGGTGCGCCAGGAAGCTATATGTCTTCGCGGGCCAACCCTGGAAATCCCAGGTTCCAACCCCGCTGTGCTCAGTGCTCCAGCAGCTCGTCCAGCTTCTCTGCCTCGAGCACGACCTGGAACTCCTTCGCCCCGTGCGACTTGGCCTGCTGCTGCCAGGTGGCGAGCCGCTGCCGGTAGACGCTCGGGTTCACGTTGTCGGCGCTGAGCTTCTTCACGTTCATGGCGAGGATCCGCATCCCGGCGAATTCGTCCGGCGCGAGCGTGCGCTTCACGCCCTTGGGAAGGTCCTCCTCCATGTCGCTGAAGACGACCATGGTGCGCTGCCCCGCGCCGGTCTCCTTCAGGTACTCGGAGGCGAGCATCATCGCTCCGCGGATGTCCGTGTGCCTGGAGCGCTGGCGCTTCGCGGCGAACTCGTCCATCTGCGTGGCGAAGGCGAGCTTCTGCGCGTTCGCCTTGGACGGCCGCACGTCCAAGGTCATCCCGCCCTCGACGTTCGCCTTCTTGTAGCTCTCGTCGTCGATGCGGATGACGAAGAGGCTGTCGCCCGGCTGCAGCTTGGGCAGGATGCCGCGCTTGATGACGTTCACCACCTCGGGCTTCTGGTCGGCGTAGGTGCCGGACACGTCGACCAGGGCGACGATCGCCTGCGCGTAGTTCTTGCCGCTCGAGCAGGAGAGGAGAAGCGGCAGCGCGAGAAGGCTCAGCCGCTTCATGGGCGCGCTCCCTTGGCCGCCGGCATCGACGCGCGCGCCCCGCCCGCCAGCCGCTCGATCTGCAGCGGGATCACGATGTAGATGTCGTAGAGGTGGCGCGCGCCCTCGACCAGGTAGCGCGACCCGTGCCCGAGAAGCCGGGCCACCGTCCCGACCAAGGCCAGGATGCCGGCGGTGAGCGTCAGGAAGATGTGGCCACCCGTGGTGATGAGCGTCTCCAGCGGGACCGCCACCATGGCGAGGATCCAGGGGAGGATGAAGCCCAGCACCGCCTGGCCGACGACAGGGATGCGCGAGCCGGCGGGGGCCGCCACCGCCTTCTCGTGGATGCCGGCCAGCGATTGCTTCAGCGCCGTGGCCGAGTCGACCAGCTGCTCGCGGAGGACGGCCAGCGAGCACTCGATGCACGCGAGCAGCAGCAGGCCGCCCACCGAGACCACCAGGATGATGCGCCGGCGCGAGGCGGGCAGGAGGTCCAGCTTGGGGAAGAAGCTCGTGATGCCCAGCATCTCCATCGCGAAGATGCCCGCGGCGACCTCCATCAGCACCACCACCAGCGCGGCGACGGTGGATACGGGCATGCCGCCGATGCGGCTGCCGGCGGGAACCAGCTCGGACATGGGGAGCGCAATGAGGTTGAAGTTCACGAACGCGCCGCCGATGGCGACTCCGAGCACCAGCAGCGATGCGACGAAGAGCTGCGTCGATTGCCAGCCCATCGCGCGCACCGCCTTGTCCTCGCCCTTGCGGATCTCCTCGTAGGTCGTCATGTGCGCGTCGATCCGCTTGGTCGTCTCCAGCGCCGCGGCCACCGACTTGCCCGCGTCGGCCGCGTTGTCCTTGAGCTCCTTCAGCATCGGCGCCATGCCGTTCAGGATCTTGTGCCGCTTGGCGGTGGCGTCGCGATACTCCTGCAGCGCCTTCTTCTCGCCCGACTTGGCGGTGTTGTGGATCTCCTCGAGCACCTTCTTCACCACGTTGTCGGCGTTCTGCGGCATCTTGGCGACGGCGGCGGTGGCCTCGGCCCAGCCCGGAGGAGTCGGCGCGGCGTTGCCGCACTCCTTGTAGTCGGCGTCGATGCGCACCGTCAGGTCGTCCATCTTGCGATGCAGCTCGGGATAGCGGCCCAGCTCCTTGGTGAAGCTGACCTCCACGCGGCGGAACTCGCGCGCGACCTTCGATTCCGCGTCGCCCTTCCCCATCTCCAGCACCATCTCGCGATCGCGCTTGGCGACGGAGACCGAGACCGACTTGCACCAGCGCGCCGTGATGCGGAACGCGCCGCCGAGCACACGCCCCAGGGCCCTGAACGCCCGGTGCACCGGCGCGCGCGCGGCCCAGCAGAAGAGCTGGCTGAGCAGCCACAGCGCCAAGAGTGAGGCAGCCGGGCGTGCCGGCCAGAGGTACAGACTCTCCATGTCGAACTCCTGGGCTTGAGCGAAAAAGCCGACGAGGTGCAGAGGCTAGGGCCCAGCCGGGTGTGTCTGCGAGGCCCTCAGGTAGTCTCGGCGCGCAGCGCGAGGG
>JBJMQJ010000001.1:0-3246 GCA_045802765.1 Myxococcales bacterium | reverse complement strand
GCTCGTCGACGCCGCCGCGTTGGTGCGGCGTCAGGTACCGGACGTACGGTTCGGCCTCGTGGGAGAGGGCCCCGAGCGCGAGCTCCTCGAACGCCGCATCGAAGAGCTGGGACTGCGCGATGCGGTGCATCTGCTCGGCACCCGCTACGACGTTCCCGCCATCCTCGCCCGCTCCACCGCTTTCTGCTTGCCCTCTCGCGCCGAAGGCCTGTCCAACGCGATCATGGAAGCGATGGCGGCGGCCCTCCCCGTCGTCGCCACCGACGCCGGCGGCAACGCGGAGCTCGTCCGCCACCGGAGCACCGGCTTCGTCGTTCCCGCCGGCGACGCACGGGCCATGGCGGAGCGTCTGATCGAGCTGCTTTCCGATCCGCCGCGAGCGCGCGCAATGGGTCGTCGCGGCCGCGCGGTTGCCGAGCGCGACCTCTCGCTCGACCGCAAGCGGGTCGGATACGGCGACCTCTACTGCCGCCTTCTCGACAGTGGGGCGCCGCTGCCGTCGCCTCCGCGATAAGCCATAGGTCGGCGGAAGCGCTTGCCCCCCTACCCGCAGAGCAGGACCGTCCCTACCCTCGCGTGACGTGGGTCACATGAGATCAGAACGGCGGACCAACGTTGCTCGCGCGAAGGACACCCCGCCATCGGTGGTCCCAGCGCCGGCTTTTTCCGACGAAGCGCTGCTGCTCACCGACGCGCCGGTGCCCGGACGGAACGCGCCGGCAGCGACCACGGACCTCGATACGGAGGTGATCGCCGACTGGTCGCGCCTCGAAGCCCTCGAAGCGGAGTGGCAGGACCTCGCCGCCGCGGCGGCGGAGCCGAACCCGTTCTACGAGCCGTGGATGCTCTTGCCCGCGCTGCGCGCGTACGGCCCCGGGGCGCGCGTCGAGGTCCTCGTCGCCTCGGCCACCCTGCGGGGACGGCGCCTCTTGTGCGGGCTGTTCCCCATCGCCTATCGCCGGGGTCGGGCGGAGCTGTGGAAGCACCGCAGCTGCTATCTCACGACGCCGCTGCTGCGGGCCGGATTCGCGCAGGCCGCGATGCGATGCTTCTTCGATCACCTGGAGCAGCGCGCGGGTCTCATGCGCCTCGAGGACGTCCCCGGCGAGGGCCCATTCCACCTCCACCTCGTCGACGAGCTGAACCGGCGGTGTTGGCCGAGCCTGGTCTCCAGCTGGTACACGCGCGCCCTCTTCCGACCGGCGGCGAGCGGCGAGGAGTTCCTCGAGCGCGCCCTGAACGGCAAGCGACGCAAGGAGCTGCGCCGCCAACGCGCGCGTCTCGCCGAGCTGGGCCGGCTGGAGCTGTGCGAGCTGCGGCCCGACGAAGATCCGGCGCCTTGGATCCGCGAGTTCCTCGCCCTCGAGGCGGCCGGCTGGAAGGGCGCCCGGGGAGTCGCGGCCGCCCAGCACCCGGCGGAGAGCGCGTACGTCCAGGAGATGGCGGCCCGTGCGCACGCCCGCGGTCGCCTGATGATGATGGCGCTGCGCCTCGACGGGCGTCCGATCGCGCTCAAGTACAACCTGTTCGCCGGCGACGGCTCCTTCGCCTTCAAGATCACCTTCGACGAGTCGTACTCGCGCTACTCGCCCGGCGTCCTGCTCGAGCTGGACAACGTCCGCAGGCTGCACGAGATGGGATCGGTCCGCTGGATGGACTCCTGCGCGGCGCCCAACCGGTTCATGATCAACCACCTGTGGCCCGAGCGCCGGGAAATGCAGACGGTCTTCTTCTCTACCGGCCGGATGCTGCCTTCGCTGGTGCTGGCCGTGGTGCCCCTGTTCCAGTTCGTGCGGATGCGCGCCCGCTTGTGCAGGAGGCCTGCGTGAACCCGGCTCCCGTGGTCGATGTCGATGGGCAGGTCTTCGCGGCCTATTTCAACCGCAAACCGTTCCGCGTGCGGCACTCGCTGTCGGGCCATCCCTTGTTCGAGCTGCCGCGCCTGCTCCAGCTCGCGCGCGCGTTGCCGGAGCGGTTCGTCGAGTACAACGCCGGGTCGCTGCCGGTCGGCGTCCGCCCGGAGGAGACCCCTCGCACCGGTCTTTCCGCGGAAGAGACGATCCGGCGCATCCAGGAGTGCGGCTCCTGGATGGTGCTCAAGCGAGTCGAGCAGGATCCGGACTACGGAGCCCTGCTCGATCGGTGCCTGGACGGGATCGCCGCCCACACCCGAAGCCTCGCGCCGCCGATGCAGCGGCGCGAAGGGTTCATCTTCCTCTCCTCGCCCGGCGCCGTGACGCCGTTCCACATCGACCCCGAATACAACTTCCTCCTGCAGATCCGTGGCAGCAAGACGGTCAGCATGTGGGACCCCGCCGACCGGTTCGTCCTTCCCGAGGAGGAGCTGGAGCGGTTCTACGCCAGCTTCGCGCACCGCAACCTGCCCTGGCGCGACGTGTTCCAGACGACTGCCTTCGTGCTGCCGCTCGCCCCGGGAGAGGGCCTTCACTTCCCCGTCACCGTCCCGCACTGGGTGAAGAACGGGCCCGAGGTCTCCATCTCCTTCAGCATCACGTTCCGCACCGCCGAGTCCGCCCGGCGCGAGCTGCTCTACAAGGCGAATGCCCGCTTGCGGAAGCTGGGCTTGAAACCCACCCCGGTGGGCCAGTCCATCCTGCTGGACCGCACCAAGCAGCTGGCCTTCGGCGCCGCCAAGAACCTGAAGCGGTTGTGGGCGCCATTCGCCTCCAAGCGCGCCTGAACGACCACCCGCGGCGCCGCGTGTGAGGAGGGCGGGCCCTAGTCTCCCCCCGAGCCGGCTCGTTATCAGTGACGCGTAGCGCGCATCCGGGCGCTCCGGGGAGCAGAACGTGACCAGATCGCTGAAGAGCGCCGTCGCGCGCCGCGCCGGCGCGCTGCGACGCGCGTTCGGACGCGCATGACGACGGGCATCGAAGGAGCAGCGCTCGACACTCCGGCGGGCATCGCCGTCGTTCCGAGAAGCGATCTCGCGGCGGCGGCGGCTCCCTTCCTGCTGGCCGCGAAGCGCGCAGCCCTGCTGGCCGCGGAAGTGGCCGGGCTGTGGGCGATCAACAGGGCAGGCCAGTTCGTCGTGACGCGGCTCCACATTCATTTCCCCGGCAACGTGGCGGGCATGCTCCTCCTCTTCGCGCTGCTCTGCAGCGGCGCCGTCCCCGAGCGCCTGTTCGAGCGCAGCTCCTCGCTGCTTGCGCGGCACTTGCCGTTCTTCTTCGTCCCCATCGCGGTCGGGCTCATGACCCTGGGGGGCATGGTGGCGAGCAAGGG
>JBJMQJ010000127.1:0-12156 GCA_045802765.1 Myxococcales bacterium | reverse complement strand
GTTCCGGCGGGACACTCGGTCGCCCTGCATCCCGTGGCCGTCGCTGGCTGGTTCGGGTTGCTGCTCACCGCGCTCAACCTGCTTCCCCTGGGTCAGCTGGACGGCGGCCATTGCCTGTTCGCCGCGTCCCCCCGCCTGCACCGCTTGGCGTCGGCGCCGCTCTCGGCGCTGCTGCTCGCGATGGGCGTCTTCACGCCATTCGTAGGCTGGGCGGTCTGGGGTCTCATCACCGGGATGTTCCTCAACCAGCACCCGCCCGTCGCCGACTCCGAGCCGCGCCTGTCGACGGGGCGTCGCGCCGTTCTGGCGGTCAGCCTGGCGATTTTCATCCTCTCCTTCGCGCCCGTGCCGCTGGCCCCACTCGCGGGGTAGAACGCCAGGCGTGCCTTCGCTTCCGGATCTGCTGCAGGGCGAGCTCCGCCGCGCCCTGCCGACCTTCGAGCCCCGGCCCTCGCAGCTCGCCATGGCGGCGAACGTCGAGCGCGCGCTCTCGCAAGGCCACGCGCTTGTGGTCGAGGCGGGCACCGGAACGGGGAAGACCCTCGCGTACCTTCTGCCCGCTGCGCGCAGCGGCCTCAAGGTCGTCATCTCCACCGCGACGAAGACCCTCCAGGAGCAGCTCGCCGACAAGGACGTTCCTCTGATGGAGGCGCTGGGAGTGAAGGCGCGATTCGCCTTCCTCAAAGGGCGCCAGAACTACCTCTGCCTCCTGCGCAAGGAGCACTTCGACCGGCAGCCCACCTTCGCCGTGCGCGAGGAGGCCGGCATGTACGGCGAGCTCCACGCCTGGGCACAGGAGACGCGCACCGGCGATCGCGCCGAGCTGTCCGGCCTGCCCGAGGGATTCGCCACCTGGCGCGAGGTGAATTCGACCGCGGACACCTGCACCGGGCAGAAGTGCCCGCACTACGACCGCTGCTTCGTCTTCGCCCTACGCCGGCAGGCCGCCGAGGCCGACGTGGTCATCGTGAACCACCACCTGTTCTTCGCCGACCTCGCGCTGCGCAGCTCGAGCGCGGGGGACAAAGGCGCCGCGGTGCTGCCCCGCTACGACGCGGTGATCTTCGACGAGGCGCATGCCGTCCCCGAGGTGGCCACGGAAAACTTCGGGGCGCAGCTCTCCAGCTTCCGGGTCGCCGAGCTGGCGCGGGACGTTCTCCGCGTTCCGACCGCGCCGCAGCACGCGCGGGATCTCGCGACGCGCCTGCTGCGCGAGGGCTCGTCCTTCTTCGATGCCGCCGCGCGCTGCCGGCCGCCTTCGGGAAAGTTCTCGCGCGACGCGGACCGCTGGTCGCTTCCGCCGGGCTCGCTCGCTCCGGCGGAGGCAGAGCGCCAGGCGCTCGCGGAGCTCTTGCGCGGCCTTTCCGCCGCCCTGTCCGGCGCGGGGAGCGACGAGGTCGACCTGCTCGAGCGGCGTTGCCTGACGCTCTCCGCCGACCTGCAGCTCTTCGGAGCATCGCAGGCGGTGAGCGGACGCTCGGATCTGGAGTACGACGAGCCACGCCCGCCCGATCCCCTCGTCCAGTGGGCCGAGCAGCGGGTCGGGCACCTCTTCCTGCACGCCTCGCCAATCGACGTCGCCGGGTTGTTCCAGGACCATCTCTACGACCGCGTCGGCCCGGTGGTGTTCACCTCGGCGACGCTCGCCGTCGGCGGGTCGCTCGACTACTTCGCGCGCCGGGTGGGGCTCAAGGACTCGCGCGGGCCGCTCTTCCCGCTCGACGAGGCGGTGTTGCCGTCGCCCTTCGATTACGAGGCGAACACCGCCATCTACCTGCCGCAGCGGATGCCCGAGCCGCAGGACGACCGCTTCGCCGACGCCGTGGCGGACGAGCTGCGGAAGCTCCTGCCCATCACGGGCGGCCGCGCGTTCGCCCTCTTCACCTCGCTGCGCAACATGCGCCGCGTGCACGAGGTGCTCGCGCCCGAGCTGCCCTGGCAGGTCCTGCTGCAAGGCGAGCGGCCCAAGGCGCAGCTTCTCAAGGCCTTCCGCGAAAAGCCCAGCGTCCTCTTCGCCAGCCAGAGCTTCTGGGAAGGCGTGGACGTGCAGGGAGACGCGCTCAGCCTGGTGGTGATCGACAAGCTGCCGTTCGCCTCTCCCGGAGAGCCGCTGGTCCAGGCGCGCATCGAGCAGCTGCGCGCCACAGGCGAGGATCCGTTCTCCGCCTTCCAGGTGCCGGAGGCCGCGCTCGCCCTCAAGCAGGGATTCGGCCGGCTGATCCGCTCCGCCAACGATCGCGGCATCGTGGCGCTGCTCGATCCGCGCATCGCCGGCCGCGGCTACGGCCGGCGTTTTCTCTCGAGCCTTCCGCGCTGCCGCGTGGTCCGGTCGGCGGACGAAGCCCGAGGCTTCTGGACCGGCCTTCCGAAGCGGTAGAGTCTCCCCGTGGTGGGGGGCCAGGACAAAATCGAGCGCGAGCTCGACATCCCCGACGTGCTGCCGCTGTTGCCGGTGCGCGACGTGGTGGTGTTCCCCGCCATGGTGGTGCCGCTGTTCGTCTCGCGCGAAGTGTCGCTCAACGCGGTCGAGCAGGCGCTCAAGGCCGAGCACCGCGTCGTCTTCGCCGTCGCGCAGAGGGACGGGAACGACGACGCGCCGCGCGCGCCCGAGGGCGTCTACCGGCTGGGCACCATCTGCCAGATCATCCGCCAGCGGAAGCTGCCCGACGGGCGGGTGAAGGTCCTCGTCCAGGGGCTGTTGAAAGCGACCCTCGAGGAAGTCGTCGCCGACGAGCCCTGCACGCGCGCGCGAGTGACGAAGATCCACGAGCTGCCCTTCGCGGACGGCGGCGACCGCGCGCTGGAAGCCGAGGCCCTGGCGCGCAGCGTGAAGGGCCATCTCGAGAAGCTCATCGCGACCGGGAAGGGGATCTCGCCCGAGCAGCTGCTCCTGCTCAGCAGCGTGCAGGACCCGGGGCGGCTTTCGGACCTCGTCGCCGCGAACCTCTCCATGAAGGTGCAGGACGCGCAGGAGCTGCTGGAGCTCATGGATCCCCTGCACAGGCTGCAGGCGATCCACGAACGGCTCGCGAAGGAAGCCCAGCTCCTCGCCATGCAGGCGCGCATCCAGAGCCAGGCCAAGGAGGAGATCAGCAAGACGCAGCGCGAATACTACCTGCGCGAGCAGCTGCGCCAGATCCAGCACGAGCTGGGCGACCGCGACGAGAAGGCGGAGATGGTCGCCGAGCTGAAGCGCCGGATCGACACTGCCCAGCTCCCTCGCGCCGCGCAAGACGAGGCGGACAAGGAGCTGCGCCGCCTCTCCGCCATGACGCTCGAGTCGGCGGAGGCCGCGGTGCTCCGGGCGCACCTCGAGTGGATCTGCGAGCTCCCCTGGACGCGGCGCAGCCCGGACTCGCTCGATCTGGCCCGCGCCCGGCAGGCATTGGAAGAAGACCACCACGGCCTCGCCAAGGCGAAGCAGCGCATCCTCGAGGCGCTCGGCGTGCGCAAGCTCAAGCCGGACGGCCGCGGCCCCATCCTCCTCTTCGTCGGTCCGCCCGGGGTGGGGAAGACTTCGCTGGCGCGAAGCATCGCCCGGGCGATGGGCCGGCAGCTGGTCCGCGTTTCGCTGGGCGGCATCCGCGACGAGGCGGAGATCCGCGGGCACCGGCGAAGCTACGTGGGCGCGCTTCCCGGGAGGATCCTGCAGGGGATGAAGCACGCCGCGACGCTCAATCCCGTCTTCGTGCTCGACGAGATCGACAAGCTGGGAGCGGATTTCCGCGGCGACCCCTCCTCGGCGCTGCTCGAGGTCCTGGACCCCGAGCAGAACCACGCCTTCCGCGACCACTACCTGGACCTCGAGTTCGACCTGAGCAACGTCCTCTTCATCGCCACGGCGAACACGCTGGATCCCATTCCGCCGGCGCTGCGCGACCGGATGGAGCCGATCGAGATCCCCGGCTACTCGGAGGAGGAGAAGGTCCGCATCGCCGAGCGGCACCTGCTGCCGCGCCTGCTCGCGGAGCACGGCCTGCGGACGGGGCAGCTCGAGCTGCCGCACGCCGCGCTCCTCGCCGTCATCCGCGGCTACACGCGCGAGGCGGGCCTGCGCGAGCTGACCCGCGAGCTGGCCTCGGTGTGCAGGAAGATCGCGCTGCGCGTGGCGGAAGGCGGTGGGGACAAGGCGCGCGTCGGCGTGCGCGAGCTGCACGCGCTCATCGGGGTCCCGCGCTACCTCCCGTACGCGGAACAGGAATCGGAGACGATCGGCTGCGCGACGGGCCTCGCGTGGACGCCGTACGGTGGGGAGATCCTCCGCGTCGAGGTCGCCGCCATGGCCGGCCGCGGGCAGCGCGCCGGCGGGCTGATCCTCACCGGCCAGCTGGGAAGCGTCATGCAGGAATCCGCCCAGGCGGCGCTCTCCTACCTGCGCAGCCGCGCATCCGACCTGGGCGTACCCGCCGACTGGTTCGAGACGCACGAGATCCACCTGCACGTCCCCGCCGGGGCCATTCCCAAGGACGGTCCGAGCGCCGGCGCCACCATGGCCTGCGCTCTCGCGTCGCTCTTGTGCAGGCGTCCATGTAGGGCGGACGTCGCCATGACGGGCGAGGTGACCCTGCGGGGAAGAGTCTTGGCGGTAGGCGGACTTCGGGAGAAACTGTTGGCGGCTGCACGCGCGGGAGTGAGAATCGTCTGCATCCCGGAGGCGAATCGTCGCGACCTGCTCGAGCTGCCGCGGCCGCTGCGCCGTCGCATGCAAGTGGTGACGGTGAGCACCGTGGACGAGCTGTTCGGACATGCGCTGTCCGGCGGCGCGCCGCTGGCCGGCCGGCAGGTGCCGGTCGCGAAGGCATGAGGTGAGGAGATAAGTGCAGTTCAACACGGCCCAGCGGGAGCTGACGCTCAAGATCGTCTATTACGGCCCCGGGCTGTCGGGGAAGACGACGAACTTGCGCGCGCTCTACCAGCGCGTCCAACCGTCGCTGCGCGGCCACCTGATGACGCTGGACACGGCCGACGACCGCACCTTGTTCTTCGACACGCTGCCGCTCGTCTTCAAGAGCGGCAACCTGAAGGTGAAGCTCAAGCTGTTCACCGTGCCGGGCCAGGTCATGCACAACTCCACGCGGCGCATCGTGCTGCAGGGCGCCGACGCCATCGCCTTCGTCGCCGACAGCCAGCCCGCCAAGCGGCAGGAGAACTACAAGTACTGGATGAACATGGTGGAAAATCTCAAGATGAACGGGCTCTCCATCGACTCCTTGCCTTGCGTCGTGCAGTGGAACAAGAAGGACCTGGGCGACGCGACCACCGCGGAGTCGGTGGCGAAGATGCGGGCCGAGAACAAGCAGCCGGTCTTCGAGGCGATCGCGGTGCGCGGCGAGGGAGTGGTGGAGACCTTCCTCGCGCTCGTCGACCTGACCTTCGAGGCGATCGACAAGACGTACCTGCTCCGCGACAAGATCGGCCTCGACCGGCAGGCGTTCATCGAGGAGGTCCGGCGCTGCCTGGTGGATCCCCCGCGCATCGAGGACATCCTGCCGCCGCGGGGCGGCGGGAAGAAGGGGAGCGGCGCAGGCGGTTCCGGTGTGGGGGGCGACCCGTCGTCGATGGCCGGCGGAGCGTAAGGCAAGGTGGCGGAGAGCATCCTTCAAAAGAAGCTCGTCCTGGGCGAGCTGCTCGACCTGCCCACGTTCACGCAGGTGTGTAAGACGTTCGTCGATCTCTACAAGATCGGCCTCAAGGTCTTCGACGCGAACGGCACCAAGCTGGTCGACATCAAGATCGCCAGCGGCGACTTCTGCGCCTACATGTTCACCGGATCGAACGGGCGCCGGCTGTGCACCGACACGGTGACGCACATCAAGGTGCGCCCGCTGGAGGAGCCGCAGATCGCGGTGCGCAACTGCTTCAGCGGCCTGCGCTACCTCATGCTGCCCATCCTCTACGAAGGCGACATGCTCGGCCGCATCATCTTCGGGCCCTTCTTCCCCGAAGACGTGGGCGACCTGGGCCAGGAGCTGAAGTCGCTGGAAGGCGAGTTCGACCTCGCCAAGGCGCGCGACCTGATCGGCCGCATCCGCCGGGCTCCCGAGAGCACGGTGCGCAAGGTGCTGGACCATTTCGCCCGCCTGGTCGACGTGCTGGTCTTCACCTCCCACAAGGCGCTCATCACTTCGCAGCTGCACATCGAGAGCGTGACGGAGAGCTACCGGGAGGTGCAGGAGAAGAACAAGAAGCTCTCCGACGCGCTGGAGCGGCTCCAGGAATTGAGCCGGCTCAAGTCGAACTTCCTCGCCACCGTCTCGCACGAGCTGCGCACGCCTTTGACCAGCGTGATCGGCTACAGCGAGATGCTGCTCGCCGGCCTCGCCGGCGACCTGAACGACGAGCAGAAGGACTATCTCAAGACCATCCTCGACAAGGGCGAGTCGCTCTTGAGATTGATCTCCTCCATCCTCGACCTCTCGCGCATCGAGGCGCGCGGAGTGCAGCTGCAGCGCAACGTGGTGGACGTGAACGACATCCTCCAGGCGGCGGTCGAGTCGGTGCTGCCGCAGAGCTTCAAGAAGAAGCTGACCGTCTCCACCGAGGTCTCGCCCAGCATCCACCGGGTCCAGGTCGATCCGGACAAGATCCGGCAGTGCGTCATCAATCTGCTCTCCAACTCGGTGAAGTTCACTCCCGCAGGCGGGCACATCGCCGTCCGCGCCGGACCGGCGCAGCACGCGCCGCAGAACGCGGGTCCGTTCGGGGGCGAGGGCTACTTCCAGATCCAGGTCGAGGACAACGGCATCGGAATCCCCAAGGACCTGCAATCGAAGGTGTTCGACACCTTCTTCCAGGCCGACTCGTCGGCCTCGCGGGAGTACGGCGGCGCCGGGCTCGGGCTGTCCATCGTGAAGAGCTACGTCGAGGCGCACGGCGGCGGGATCTCCGTGCGCAGCGAGCCCGGCAAAGGCAGCGTGTTCACCCTGGTGGTGCCCATCGAGCCGCCCGGAGCGCCGCTGGAGTCTTCGCTCCGCGGCGTACAGTGAACGAGCTCCGGCTCATCGACGCCTTCCTCGCTCCCTTCGGCCTGACCCGCGACGCTCGCGCCGCCGGGCGCGGCGTGCTGTCCGGGCCTGGCGACGATTGCGCCGTGGTGCGCCCGTCGAGCGGTCGGAAGCTGGTCCTGAAGGTGGACGAGCTGGTCGAGGGCGTGCACTTCGACTGGCGGTGGTTCGCGCCGGAGGACGTGGGACACAAGGCGCTGGCCGCGGCGCTCTCCGATCTAGCGGCAGCCGGCGCCCGGCCTCGCTGGTTCCTCTGCGCCCTCGGAGTGCGGCCGGCCGCCGACGCGCAGCGCATCGCGCGGGGCACGGCGCGGGGCATGGCGGCCCTGGCGCGGCGGCATGGATGCGCCCTGGTCGGTGGCAACGTCACGCGTGGGAATGCATGGAGCGCGTCGATCACCGCCCTCGGAGAAGCGGACCGGCCACGCGGACGCGGCGGCGCGCTGCCGGGGGACGCGCTCGTCGTCGTGGGCGATCTGGGAATGGCGGCGCTCGGACTGCGCCTGCTGCAACGCGGGCGGCAGAAGTCCGGGGCCGTCGCGCGGAGCGCCGCGAGGCACGCCCAGCTCCGGCCCGAGCCGCTGGTCCGGGCCGGGCTTGCCGCCGGAGCGCTGCCCAGCGCGGCGGTGGACGTAAGCGACGGGTTCTTGCGGGACCTCGGCCATGTCTGCGACGCGAGCGGGTGCGGCGCGGAGGTGGACCTCGATTCGCTTCCCCTCGATCGAGCCGTCCGGAACGCCGGGATCGACCTTGCCTTATCCGGAGGCGAGGACTACGCGCTTCTCTTCGCGGTCCGTCCGCGGAACATGGCGCGCCTCCTCACGCGTCTGCGCCGGGTGGGCGCGCGGGCGGCGCGAGTCGGCCATTTCGTTCGCGGGCGCGGCATCCGGCTGCTCGAGCGCGGCAAACCGCGGCCGCTCCCGGATCGGCTGGGCTGGGACCACCTCGCATGACGCAGCCTGGCCGTCGCTGGCGCGACAGAAGGAACCGCTGCTCGGCTTGACTTGGGCGCCGTCGGGCCCTACTCCACGCCTTCTCCGATGGAGTCGCTGAAGTCCGCGCTGGCACCTCGCGCGGGGAGCCCGACCGCGCTGGCCGAGCTCCTCTCCTCGTTCCGTACGGGCCGCCGCGCCCGCGCCACCGGCCTGCACGGCGCCTCGCGCGGGTATGCGTTGACCCACCTCGCTCGCGCCTTGAAGCGACCTCTCGTCTGCGTGGAGCCCGACGAGGAAGCCGCCGAGGCGCTCGAGCGCGACCTCCGCTTCTTCTGGCCCCAGTCGGATGCCGACACGGCCATCGTCCGCCTGCCGGGCGACGAGGTCCTCCCCTACGAGGGGCTTACCCCGGACCCGCAGGCAGCGATGGCCCGGTTGGCAGGCTTGTTCCACCTCCACCTGGGGAATGCGCGGGTGGTGGTGCTCTCGGTCCGCGGGCTCGCGCGGCGCGTGCTGCCGCGCGAGGCGCTCGATGCGCGCTCCCTGCAGCTCGCCGTGAGCGCTACGCAAGACCGCGACGAGCTGGCGGCGAAGCTCACCGCGGCGGGGTACGCCAAGGTCCCGCTGGTCGAGGATCCTGGCACCTTCGCCGTACGGGGCGGCGTCTTCGACGTCTGGTCTCCGCTCGATGCGCAGCCCGTCCGCATCGAATTCTTCGGCGACACCGTCGAGAGCCTGCGCGCGTTCGACCCGCAGACGCAGCGCTCGGTCCGGGAGCTCGGCGAACTGTCGATGTCCCCGGCGCGCGAGATCGTCCTCGACGATGCTGGCCGCAAGGCGGCCATCGCCACCGTCCGGGCGGCCGCCGACGCGGTGGAGACGCCGACGCGCAGGCTACGCGAGTTGATCGACGAGCTGCAGAGCCACGCGCAGGACGATGCCCTCTTCGCGGCGGGACTGTCGGCGATCCTGCCCGGCTTCTATCCGGGCGGCCTGAAGCCGGTGACCGACTACCTCCCGGCCGAGGCGCTCTGGGTCCTCGACGACGCGCTCGAGCTTACGCGCCAGTGGGGCGACCTATGGGCGGAGCTTTCGGCCTCGTTCGCGGCAGCGCGCCAGAAGGGCGAGCTAGCCTTGCCGCCGGACCAGCATTACCTGCACGAGCGCGACGTGCGGCCCGTCTTCGAACGCGCCGCGCTCTTGGAGCTGGGAGGGCTGGAATTCGCCTCCGACGCGGCGGCCGGCGTCCCGGAGATCGACTTCGCGCTGCGGCCGACCGCGGAGCTGCGCGCCGAGATCGCCGGGCACCACGGGGAGGACGGCGCGCTGGCCCCGCTGGTGCGGCGGCTTTCCGACTTCCGCGATCGCGGCATCGCCGCGCTGGTCGCGTGTCATTCGTCGGCGCAAGCGGAACGCGCGCGCCGCCTCTTGCTCGACCGCCACCTGATGGCGCGGATCGTCACGGAGCTTCCGGTCGAGCCGTCCTCGCTGTTCGATCCGGGGGTGCACGCGCACCTCGTCACGGGCGAGATCTCCGCGGGATTCGTCGACGAGCACGACCGATTCGCCCTTTACTCCGACGAGGACATCTTCGGCCCCCGCGCGCGGCCGCGCAGGGCAGCACGCCGCCCGCGCACCTTTGGCGATGACGCCGCCGACTTCCGCGATCTCAAGGAAGGCGACCTGGTGGTGCACGTCGAGCACGGCATCGCGCGCTACGACGGCCTGACGCGCCTTCAAGTCCGCGGCTTCGCCGCCGACTTCATCCTTCTCCAGTTCGCCGGCAAGGACCGCCTCTACCTGCCGGTCAATCGGCTGCGGCAAATCCAGAAATACGTCGGCGGCGACCCGGCGAAGACCCGGCTCGATTCGCTGAAGAGCCAGACGTTCCTCAAGCGCAAGGCGCGGGTCAAGGAGGAGCTGCTCAAGATGGCCGCCGAGCTGCTCGACATCTACGCGGCCCGCGCGGCGCACCAGGGCTACGCCTTCAGCCCTCCGGACAACATGTACCGGACCTTCGAGGCGGATTTCGAGTTCGACGAGACGCCCGACCAGGCGAAGGCGATCGAGGACGTGCTCGCCGACATGCAGAAGCCCCGGCCGATGGACCGGCTGGTCTGCGGCGACGTCGGATACGGAAAGACCGAGGTCGCGCTGCGGTCCGCCTTCAAGGCGGTGGAAGACAAGAAGCAGGTCGCCCTGCTGGTCCCCACCACCGTGCTCGCCTCGCAGCACCACCATACCTTCACCAAGCGGTTCGCCGACTATCCCATCACGGTCGAGATGATCAGCCGGTTCCAGACCGCCAAGGAGGCGAAGGAGATCCTCGCGCGCACCCGCGCGGGCAAGGTCGACGTGCTCATCGGCACGCACCGGCTACTCTCGCAGGACGTGTCCTTCAAGGACCTGGGGCTGGTGGTGGTCGACGAGGAGCAGCGGTTCGGGGTGAAGCACAAGGAGCAGCTCAAGAAGCTTCGTAAGCTCGTCGACGTGCTGACGCTCACGGCGACCCCCATTCCGCGCACCCTGCACATGGCCATGATGGGCGTGCGGGACCTCTCCATCATCGGCACGCCGCCGGTGGACCGCCGCGCGATCCGCACGTTCGTGAGCAAGTTCGACGGCGCGACCATCAAGGAGGCGATCGAGCGCGAGCTGGCGCGCGGCGGGCAGGTCTTCTTCCTGCACAACCGGATCGAATCGATCACCGGCGTCTACGACTACCTGGCGAAGCTCGTCCCCCAGGCGAAGATCGCGGTCGCCCACGGCCAGATGCCGGAGGGCAAGCTGGAAGAGGTGATGACGGACTTCATCGATCGCAAGTACGACGTGCTGCTCTGCACGGCGATCATCGAGTCCGGCCTCGACATCCCCAGCGCCAACACCATCCTGGTCGATCGCGCCGACCACTTCGGGCTCTCGCAGCTCTACCAGATCCGCGGACGGGTCGGCCGCAGCCGCGAGCGCGCGTACGCCTACCTCCTGGTGCCGGCGCGCAGGCCGATGACGCGCGACGCGCAGAAGCGGCTGCAGGTCTTGCAGCAGTTCACCGAGCTGGGCGCGGGCTTCCAGATCGCCTCGCACGATCTGGAGATCCGCGGCGCGGGCAACCTGTTGGGGCCCGATCAGAGCGGCCAGATCGCGTCGGTGGGCTTCGACCTCTACACGCAGCTCATGGAGGAAGCGGTCGCGCAGCTCAAGGGCGAGGAGCCGCGGCAAGAGTTCGAGCCCGACGTCGAGTTGCCGGTCCCCGCGCTCATCCCGGAGGAGTATGTCCCTGACGTCCAGCAGAGGCTGTTCTTCTACAAGCGGTTTGCCTCGGCGGCGAACGAGGACGAGCTGTACGAGGTGAAGGGCGAGGTCCGCGACACTTGCGGCGAGCCGCCGGCCGAGGTCGACGCGCTCGTCGAGGTGATGGACCTGCGCAACCAGCTCCGCGCACTGCGCATGCGCGGGCTGAAATGGGGTCCGGGGCGGCTGATCGCGCAGCTCGGGCCCGACGCGGCGCTCGATTCGACCAAGCTCGCGCAGCTCGTCGCCAAGGGCAAAGGTCGGTACCGACTCACACCCGGCATGGAGCTGGTGCAGGCGATCGAGCAGCCGCCCGCACCCATGCCCGGCACCGCCGCGCCTCCTCCACAGCCCGCCGTGGTCCTCGAGGCTGCCCGGACCTTGGTCCAAGAGCTGCGGCGCTGCGTTTGAAGGATTAGGGCCTTCCCGTCCGCTGTTCAGAGGTGGTATCTCGCCCCTCTCCCGAGCAAAGGACCGTCCGCATGAAAACCAGCCACGCACTCTCCCTCGCCGCCTTCGCGCTGAGCGCGCTGGCGCTGGGCGCGTGCAAGAAGAGCTCTTCCGGGCCCGTGGTCGCGCACGTCGGCGACGAGGTGATCACCGCGGACGAGTTCAAGCGCCGGATCGACGAGCAGAGCCCGTTCCTGCGCGCGCGTTACGGCACGCTCGAGCGCAAGAAGGAGCTCCTCGAGGCGCTCGTGCGCAACGAGCTTCTCGCGCAGGAGGCGCGGAGCGAAGGGCTCGACAAGGCGCCGGCGGTGCGCGAAGCGACGAAACGCGCGATGATCCAGGAGCTGATCAAGAAGCAGCTCGACGAGAAGATGAGCGGCGCGGACATCGCCGACGGAGAGCTCAAGGCCTTCTACGAGGCGCACCTGGACGATTACGTGAAGCCGGAGCGCGCGCGCGTCTACCACATCTTCCTG
>JBJMQJ010000126.1:0-14089 GCA_045802765.1 Myxococcales bacterium | reverse complement strand
TTGACCACCGAGCCGGCGTAGGTCGGGTGGTTGTCTCCGAAGAAGCTCACCAGCCGCCCGCCGTTCGAGTAGCTGGTGAAGAACCCCGCCTCACCGGAGAGATCGTCCGTCACCGTGGCGGGAACGAGCTTCCCTCCTTCGAGGCGGTATGGCCGGAAGCTGCCGTGCTTCGGGTCGAGCTCGAAGGCGCCGGGCGACTCCTTCTCCAGCGTCACGTTGGGGCTCGTCCCGGCGGCGACGCAGACGGTGCGCGCTGGTAGCTCGACGATCTCGCCGGCGTCCAGCCACTTCCCTTCGACTTGCTTCTGCAAGGCGAAGCGCACCGCCTGGACCGCCCCGTGCTGAT
Organism: Myxococcales bacterium; assembly: GCA_045802765.1. Classification (GTDB taxonomy): domain Bacteria; phylum Myxococcota; class Myxococcia; order Myxococcales; family 40CM-4-68-19; genus VBKO01. The sequence goes on along the minus strand of JBJMQJ010000126.1, from coordinate 13,743 downwards.
CGGGCACCGCCTCGAGCGGCGAGAGCCCCTCGGCGATGACGATGCCCTCCTCGAAGCACTTGGCGACCTCCTCGTGGTTCAGGCGGTAGGCAGGCGAGTCGGTGAGTCCCTTGCGGTAGGCGATGGTCACTCCGCCCCACTGGGCGACGAGGCGCGTGAAGTCCGGCTCCTCGCCCGCGCCGGCGGCGCGCTCGCGCTCGGCGCGCACGGCGCGCCCGTGCTCGAGCAGCTCGGCGTAGACGTGGCGCTCCTCGGGGTCGAGCAGCGAGAAGACCACCTCCTCGCCGGCGGACTCGCAGAGGACCTCGTGCCGGTCGAGCAGCTTCTCCACCTGCGCGGGGTAGTAGGCCTTCAGCTCGGTCGCGGCATCGATGGCGGTGAGGCCGCCGCCGATCACCACCGCCGGAAGCCTGACCTGCAGGTTCGCCAGGGCGTCCTGCTTGAAGGCGCCGGTGAGCTGCAGCGCCATGAGGAAATCGGACGCCTTGCGCACGCCGCGCAGCAGGTTGTTCTTCAGCCCGATGATCGTCGGCCTTCCCGCGCCGGCCGCGAGGGCGACGTGCCGGAACCCGAGCGCCCAGGCGTCTTCGAGGGTGATGGTCCCGCCGAATCGGGTCCCGCCGTAGAGCTTGAAGTGCTTGCGCCGCGCGAGGTTCAGGTGCAGCACGTCGAGGAATGACTTGTCCCAGCGCACGGTGATGCCGTACTCGGAGACGCCGCCGAATCCGGAGAGGATGCGCTCGTCGAGCGGGAGCCCGAACTGTTCGTCGTAGTCCTCGATCGCCTGGGCGCCGCTGACCAGCTCCGGCTCGAGCGGCTCGATCTTGAGGCCGTCCACGCCGACGACGCCAAATCCCTCGTTGAGGAGGTGATGGGCCAGCGTGTAGCCGGCCGGGCCCATTCCGACCACCAGGACGTCCACGCCGCAGTAGGGGCGCGGGTGCGGCCGCTCGATGCGCAGCGGGTTCCAGCGGGTGAGCAGGCTCCAGATCTCGTAGCCCCACCGCATCCGCAGCGCGTCGGTCAGGACCCGGGTCTCGATCTGCGGGATGTTGACCGGCTCCTGCTTCTGGTAGACGCACGCCTTCATGCAGTCGTTGCAGATGCGATGTCCGGTGGCCGGCGCCATCGGGTTGTCGATGCACACCAGGGCCAGCGCCGCGACCATGTCGCCTTCGCGCGCCTTGAGGTGCATCTCGCTGATGCGCTCTTCGAGGGGGCAGCCGGTGAGCGGGATCCCCAATGGATTCTTCTTGTAGCGTTCGCTGTCCTTCTCGCGGAACCCCTTCGAGCAGCTGTCCTTCTCTCGGCCGTGGCAATAGATGCAGTAATCGATCTCGCTGCGCGCCTCGCGGGGTGTCGCGCGCGGGTCGGTCAGCCGGAAACCGTCGCGCCGTCGCTGCTGGCTGGCGAGGCCTGCGGTCTCATACGGCTTGCGCCGGCGCAGCGGGACGAGCTGCTGGAAATCGAGCGCGTGCGGGAGCCGCAGCAAGGACCAGCCGTGCGTCCTGTGCCTGCCCTGGGGATGGAGCAGGGCCGAGAAGCACCAGCGATCGAAGAGGCCGAGCAGGGATTCCGCAAGCTCGGGCGGGGCGGCGAAGAGCTCCGGCGTGCGCTCGGGCAGCTCGCCGCGGTCGGCGAGGCCGCGGGCGATCGCGTGGCAGAGCGCGCGGAACGGCTCGGGCGATCGCGGCGCGTCGAGCAGCGTCTCGATCAGCAGCGCAAGGGCGAGCTCCGCGTCGCCGGCCGCCAGCGAGACCCGAGGGTCGCGCGCGGCCGCGGCCGAGAGGAGCGGCTCTACCTGGTCGTCGAGCGCGGGGAACTCGTCGGCCGAAGGGCGGTCCGGGGCGCCCTTCTTGAAGACGCGACGCTGCACGAATTCGCGCTTCACCCGGAAGAGCGGCGCGTCCCGGCCGGCGGCGGCGCGCTGGCTCGCCTGCTCGTCCTCGACGCCGAAGAGCTTGGCGATGAAGCGCGAGAGGTGGCCAGACACCTCGACGAGCAGATCTCCTTCCGCGGGACCCGACAGCGGAGCGCGGCGGTGCTCCTCGAAGCGGGCGGACAGCTCCGGGTCCGCGGCCCGCAGCTCTCGATCGAACGCGGCCGTCAGATCGGCGAGGCGCAGGGCGTCGTGCAGGTCGGCATACGAGAATCCGGCGATGCCCAGCCGAGGCAAGCGGGGCTCGTCGCGCAGGTCGACGGCAGGTCCGGTCATCGCCTGCCAGTGTATCGCGCGGGCGGGCTCGAACTCGCGCAAAACTGCGCGGGATCAGGGATGTCGGTGCGGGTCGGCGCGAGTGGCAGCCGCGATCGCCGTCACGGGGACGCGCTCGCGGCTGCGAAAGCAGGCGTAGTCCTCGCCATTCTCGGTGACCACGTCCACGACCAGGTCGATGAACCGGGTGCCGTCGCGCAGCGCGACCGCCACGTGGCGGTGCACCAGCACTGCCTCCTCGAGCACGTCGATGAAGCTGCACCGGCCCACGATGTCCTGGCAGATCGCGCCCACGCCGGAAGAGATAGTACACCGGAAGCGGCCTTGCCCGTTCCCCGCAGGTCGTGCTTAGCAGATGGACATGCGGCCCCCGAGCGCGCTGCTCGCCGCTTGCCTTTTCGCCTGCGGGCCCCCGCGGCAACAGTCCGCGTTCTTCTCGTTCGAAGGGTCGCTGCAGGGCTGGACCCTGCAGGGCCTCGAGCTTGCGTCCGGAGGCGTCGACGAGGCCTGGTCGATCACCACCGACCCGACCACCCCTTTCGACGGCGCTTCGAGCGCCAGGTTCTTCCTCGACAACCGGAACGGCACGGGGAAGATCTGGCTGGAGCGGACCTTCAGACTTGCCTCGAGCGGGCATCACCTCGCGCACCTGGATTTCGCCGCGCTCGGGACCCGCGACGCGATCCTGGCCGACCAGCTCATCGTCGGCGTTCTGCGCGCGCCGCCGCGCGACGCCGACGCGCTCCAGCCCGCTCTGCGGCCTCCGGGGATCGCTGGTTCGAGATGGACGTCGCACGCCTACGACTTCGAGCTGGACGGCGGCGCAGCGACGGTGGTGATCGGCATTTCCGGGGCGACCCGGGGACAGATCGTCTATCACCTCGACGCGTTGACGGTCCTCTTCGCCGACGCGCCCTGACGCTTCTTGCGCGCGGCGCAGTCGGGGCAGACGCCCTCGACCTGCACCTTGAGCGCGCGCACCTCGAACCCCTTGGCATCCGCGACCCGCAGGTCGTCGAGCCGCGAGTCGTGCAGATCCACCACCTTGCGGCAATCGACGCAGACCAGGTGGTGGTGCGGCGTGCCGGCGCCCGTGCCGGGCAGGGCGGCCTCGTAGCGGCCGTGCTCGTGCAGCGCGTTGACGTCGCTCACCGCGCCGATGTCGCGAAGGGCCTCGAGGTTCTTGTACACGGTCGCGAGAGACAGGTGCGGCAGGCGCCGCCGCACGGCCTTGTGGATGTCCTCCGCGCTGGGGTGCGCTCGCGAGCCGGCCAGCGCTTGGAAGATGGCCAGCCGCTGGCGCGTCACGGAAAGCCCGTTCATGCGGCAATGCTCCGCGAAGGCGGCGACCTGGGCGGCGAGGTCCGGGGCGGTCTTGCCGCGGCTCATCGGAGGGCCTCCGGGAAGAGATCTTGCGCGAGCGAATTGCGTGACGCCTCCGAGAGCTCCTGCCGGTGCGTGTAGGCGGGGTGATCGACGACGAGGGCGGAGGGCCCCTGCCGCAGCGCAGCGGGGTCCGGAACGGGGAAGCGGACGTACTGCACTGCGGCGACGCGGCGCCCGTCGTCGCGGCCCCCCTCCATCGTGCCGCGCGAGCGCGAGCGGCCCGCCTCGAGCCACAGGTGATCTCCCAGACCGGTCAGCCGCGCCAGCTGCTCCTTCACCTCGCGGTCGCTCCCGGTGAGCTCGATGAGGAGCGTCGCCGACAGGGCCCCGCCGCCGGGAAGCATCTGGTTGAACCCCTCCAGCTCTTCGAGCACCTGCGCATCGTCGCGGATCCGCTCGGCGCGCAGGATCTCCTGGATCTGGAACTTCACGGTCAACCGGTTTTCGAACAGGAACGTCATGAAGGGGCCCACTGTAACCCGGCGCGCCTGCTTGGCCGCGATAACCTCGCGGCGGAACTGGTGGCGCACGCCCTCGTAGACGGGCAAGGGCCACAGATCCTTCATCTCCAGCTTGCGCATCAACTCTCCTCCGCGGGCGGTAGGTCGCCTCCCCGGCCGCGGCTGGGCGAGCGCAGCCGCTCACCTTCGTACGCCGCCCTCAGGATACGCACCGGGTGATAGACCGGCCGCCCCGTCTTCTGCTCGAGCTGCAGCCCGGCCAGCGGACAATCCGAGGAGACGACGTCCACCTCGGCTCCCTCGACCCTGCGCGCGGCGGCGTCGGCCACTTTCAGCGAGTGCTGGAAGAATTCGGTCTTCATGCCCCACGTCCCGTCCATCCCGCAGCAGCGGTCCACGAGCTGCACTTCCGCGCCCGCCCATCTGAGCAGGTCGCGCCCGCGGTAACCGAGGTTCTGCACGCGGCTGTGGCAGGCGACATGGTAGGCGACCTTGCCGATCGGTGTCTTGAAGACTTTCGGCAACTTCTTCTGCCGCGCCTGCTGCAGCAGGAAGTCGGAGAGGTCCATCACCGCCTCCGAGACCTCGCGCGCTTCGCTTCCTCCGACGAGCTCCGGGTACTCGGTGCGCAGGACGAGCGTGCAGCTGGGGCCCGGGCTGACGATCTTGCGGCCCTCGCGCACCGCCGGAAGGAACGTCTCCACGTTCTTGCGCGCCAGCCGGCGCGCGCCCTCGAGGTCTCCCCCATCCAGCTTCGGCATCCCGCAGCAGACCTGCTCGGGGCAGCTCACGTCGCACCCGGCGTGCTCGAGCACAAAGGCGGCGGCCTTGGGGATCTCGGGATCGTTGTAATTCCCGTAGCAGGTAGCGAACAGCGCGACGCTCGCGCTCGGCCGGGCGGGCGGGGCGAGAGGCGCGCGCCGCGACCACCAGGTGAGGAAGCTCTCGTCGGCGTAGGCGGGAAGCTGCCGGTCCCGGTGGATGCCGACCGTGTGCTCCATCAGCATCCGATTGAAGCGGTTGTGGGCGGCCGCGTTGGCGAGCGGCGCGATCTTCGTCATCACGGCGCCCACGGCATCGGTCGCTCCGAGGAACCGCTCGCGCAACGCGATGCCGTCCTCCCTGGCCCGCGCCATCTTGGCGCGCAGCATCAGCCGGGGGAAGTCGACGGCGAATTCGTGCGGCGGGACGTACGGGCACTTGGGGAAGCAGAGCTTGCACTCGTAGCAGAGCTCGACCACGCGCTCTTTGTCCGCGGCTTGCAGGAGCGACACGGGACTATCGGTGTGCACCTCGATCTGGTCGAGGAGCTTCTTCGCCTCGTGCTCCTCGACCATTGCGCCCTGGAGGTGCTTGCCCTCCGCCTCGGCGCGGTGCGGATCGAGCGCGTCGATCCGCTTGAAGAGCACGTCGAAGGACGGGCACAGGTTGAAGCACAGCCGGCACCCGTTGCAGATCTCGAAGACGCGGTGCACCTCGGCATCGAGGTGGCCCCGGTCCCAGAAGCGCGGGTTGTCGTACGCCATCCCGTGCGTGTCGTGGGTCCAGTCCTCCGGCCGATCGACCATGGGAAGTCTCATCGGCGAGAGAGCTACTCGGACTTGACCTGCTGCAGGCCCTTGGCGAAGCGGCCGGCGTGAGACTTCTCCGCCTTGGCCAGGGTCTCGAACCACTCGGCGATCTCGGTGAACCCGTCCTCGCGCGCTTGCCGCGCGAATCCCGGATACATCTGCGTGTACTCGTACGTTTCGCCGGCGACCGCCGCGGCCAGGTTCTTCTCGGAATCGCCGATCGGCTCCCCGGTGGCAGGATCGCCCACCTGCTCGAGGTACTCGAGGTGGCCGTGCGCGTGGCCGGTCTCGCCTTCGGCCGTGTCGCGGAACAGTCCGGCGATGTCCGGCCGGCCTTCCACGTCGGCCTGCTTGGCGAAGTAGAGATAGCGGCGGTTGGCCTGGCTCTCGCCGGCGAACGCGGCCTTGAGGTTCTCGTGGGTCTTGGTTCCCTTCAAGTCCGGCATGCGCAGGCTCCTCCTGGGGGATCGCCGTATTGGAGAAAAATTCTCCATTTTGGATTCGCGGCGGGTCCCGATTCGTCAGGCAAGGAACGCCGTGCACAACGGGGAGAACGTCCCGAAGCGCCGGAGGGCGCGGCGCCTCGCTCCCGAGACGCGCGCCCTCCGCTCTGCGATCGACTGCGACGCCGCCCCTTGAAGGCGGCCCTATGATTTCAGGTTGTCGTTCACCAGCTTGGTCATCTCGAACATCGAGACGGTCCTCTTGCCGCCGAAGATCTCGCGGAGCGTGTCGTCCGCGTTGATGTTGCGCTTCTCCTTCTTGTCCTGCAGGCCGTTCTTCTTCACATAGGCCCAGATCTTCTTCACCACCTCCGTCCGCGGAAGCGGCCGATCGCCGACGACCTTGGCGAGTGCCGCGCTCGGCTGGAGCGGCTTCATGAACGCGGCGTTGGGCTTGCGGGCGGACTTCTTGGCGGCGGGCTTCCTTGCTGCCTTCTTAGCGGGCATCTTGGGCTTCTCCTCCTGGAATGGGCCTCCCCTGCTGCCGAAAACAGGGCGCACTCTGACAGAGGACGCTCGACCGAGTAAAGCCCTTTCTCCCTCGGGGGACCGCCTCCGCGCCCTCGGGCGACCACCGAACGCTGGCCGCTGTCAAGCCCCCTTCGGCCGGGCGATGCGCAGGACGCAGGCCCCTTCGCGACGCAGGAGCACCGAGGCGCCAGAGGGAGCGGCGGCCGGAAGCCACTCCCGCGCCTGCTTCTCGGAGGCGAGCACCAGCGCCTCTCCGCCGGGCGCGAGCAGCCGCCGCGCCTCGAGCAGCTCGCGCGCGAACACCGCCTCGCCGGCCGGCGCCGAGGCCTCGCCCAGGACGAGGCCGGCGCCGCCCTCCGGCAGCGCTTCCGAGGGGAAGACGGCTTCGAGGACGCGCAGCCGGTCGCCGAGGAGCCCGAGCGAAGCGGCGTTGCGCCGGAGGAAGGCGGTCTCGAGGAGATCGCGATCCTGCGCGACGATCTGCGCCTGCGGCCAGCGGATGCGCGCCGCGAGCGGCAGCGCGCCGTAGCCGCAGCGGAACGAGAGCGCCGTGCGTGGTCCGCTCCGGGGCGCCGCGTCGAGGAGAGCGGCGAGCGCCTTGGCGTGTCCGGGATCCTCGCTCGCGTCGTGCGGCCGCGAGAGCACCAGGACGCGCTCCGGCGCGGCCTCGATGCGAGTCTCGTCGCGCGCATAGACCGACTCGTCCTGGAGCGCGAAGCGCGACGGACCCGGCGCGACCGAATAGACGAGATGGTTCTTGCCGGAGGCGGCGAGCCGCGCTCCGTCGAGCTGCGCCGCCTCGACCTGGTCGCGCAGGTCGCGGATGACGACCGCCCGCAGCTCTCCGCCGGGCGTGAGCAGCGACCGGCCCGCCTCGAGGAGATAAGCGACGCCGCGCGAACCGATCCGCGCAGGCACGTTGCAGAGCACGAGGTCGAACCGCTCGCCGTCCGGAAGATCGCGATAGCCGAGCCCCGGGCGCGCTTCCACGTTGCCGAGGCCCAGAGCACGCGCGTTGTGGGCCGCCGCCCGCACCGCGAGCAGGTCGCGGTCGATCAGCACCGCGCGAGCCTGCGGGAACCGTGCGGCGACGGGAAGCCCGAGGGCGCCGTACCCGCATCCGACATCGAGGAACGACTGCGGAGGGCGGACGGGGAGATTCCGCAGGAGGAGGAGCGTTCCTTCGTCGATGGCGCGCGCCGCGAACACGTCGGCTGGCACGTCGAGGCGCAGCTCGATCCCGAGCGCGCGCACCATCAGCCGCGTCCGGGCATACGGCCCCAATGCCTCCACCGCCCCCGCGCTCGCCCCGGCTGGCGCCGTCTTCGGTCGCGTCCGCCGCATCGACGGTCACGTACCACGTCGACTCGCTGGCCGCGGTAACGGACTACAAACGTTTCACGCGGAGGCCGCTGAGGAAAACGAGAGCGCGGAGGGATTCTTTTGAAAGCGAAGCTCCTCCTCGTTCTCCCCCTCCGCCGCGGGCTGTGCGTGAAATGTTTGTAGTCCTGCTTGCCGCAATAGCGGTCAGCTGCGGCGGCGGCGGGAGGAGGCGGCCGCGGCGCGGAGCAGGGCGTCGCGCACCTCGGAAGGAAGCGCGTGCGCTCCGGCCACCGGGGCGGGCCCGGGCGGCGCCGCGGGTGCGGTCTCGCGCGGCGCTGAACGCAGGGCTCCGTCGTGGGCCAGGCCGAATTGCAGCGCGCGGACGGCGCGGCGACCCAGGCGGCGGTTGAGCCTCTCGATGATCAGCGCGCGCGCGGCATCGATCTGGTCCCTCCAGCGGTGGTCCTGGACGAGGAGGTGGAGCGTCCCGGCGGAGAGGAAAGTGGGCTGCGCGCGCGAGGCGAGGTCCACGCCCACCGCGTCGGCCCACACCGCGGCCGGTACGTGCCGGTCGAGCCTGCGCGCAAGCCCGTGCCGGCCAAGGGTGCGCTGCAGGATCCCTCCGACGGCCTCGGCGCGTCGCGGCGGGAAGAAATGCCGCTCGCTCACGCGCGGCTCCTGAGCAGGACGAGCTGCAGCGCCGGTACCAGCTCGTCCAGGCGGTAGGGCCGCTCGACGACCGGGACGCCCTCCGGAACCTGCTCGCCTCGGTGCAGCTCGCCCCAGCGGCGGGAGAGGATGAGCCCGGGACCGCGCGCCCGCGCCTTGCAGAGGCTTCGCAGCTCCGCCAGGGCCTCGGCGTCCACCGCCGGCCAGGCGCGATCCTCGAGGACCAGCACGTCGGGCGCGCCGTGCGCCGCCACCGCGCGACGGGCGTCGCACGGCGAGCTGCACACGGCGACCTGGGCCGCGGCGCGCCCGTAGGAGAGCAACCGGCGCACCCGCTCACCCTCGTGGAGGTCGCGGCCGACCAGGAGGACCCGCGGGGTCGTGGAAGGGAGCGGCTTTGTCTGCGCTGCGGTCCGGTGCGGCATGGGCTGCCTCCTGATCGTCGAGCAACTCGCGCTTCTGGTGCTGGTCCTGGCGGTGGTCTGGACCGACGACGTCCACGAGGTCGCACAGCTCGTGCAGGCGCGAGTAGATCCGCTGCCCCACGCGCTGATCGAGCGTTTCCCGCGCCTCCCCTTCCACGCCGAAGCTCCACGGCGCGCCGGGACGGGGATAGTTCGTCGCCAGCAGGGTGGGGCGGCCGGCGTTGTAGCGGACGGAGATGATCTCGTCGAGGACGCCCTGCTCGAAATCGCGGTTCTTGCCGCCCTTGCCGATCTCGTCGATGGCGAGCACGTCGACCTGCCGCAGCGGCTCGAGCCACTCGCGGCTGGAGAGCCCGCGCGAGAAGCCGTCGCGGATGTCGCTGAGGAGGAGGAAGAACTCTTCGTAGCGCCCGCGCACGGCCTTGCGCAGCGCCAGCTCGCGCAGCATGGCCGCGAGCAGGTGCGTCTTCCCCGTCCCGGGCGGTCCGCACAAAAGCAGCGCCCGCGTGCCGGCTGCCTGGGGTACGAACTCGTCGACGAAGCGGCGTGCGCGGGCGACGGCGCGCGCCTGTTCCGAGCGGTAGGGCCGGTACCCGTCGAGCGTCCGCCCGACGAACTTGAGCGGCAGCCGCAGCCCCGTGAGCAGCGCCAGGCGGCGCGGGTCGGCGCCGCACGCGCAGCCCCGCACGACCGAGTAGCCGCGCTCGTCCGTCGCGAACACCCGGCCGCTGCCGCCGCAGGACGGGCACGCGCGCGTGTGCGCGCAGGCCTCGGCCACCGCGCGGCCGTCCTGAACGCGGAAGACGGCGCCATCGCCGCCGCAGGTCGAGCAGATCTCCGGAGGCGGTGCGGTACGCGCGAGGTCCATGGCTCTCCTACAGGAGGAAGGCGCGAGGCGGGACGCCGAGGCGCTCGCTGGCCGCGGAGAGGAGCTGCAGCTGCAGGCTCTTGCGGTAACGCGCGCGGGGCATGGCGGCGGGCCGCGGCGCCATGCGCGCGCGCAGGTCCTGGCCGAGCTGCAGGACGCTTTGGCGCGGCAGCTCGCGGAGCGCGGCGCGCAGCGCCCCGAGCGCGGCGGCCCAATAGGCCTCGCCGCCAGTGGCGAGCAGCTCCTCGGCGCCGCGGGCGAGCGACTCCCACGCGGGGCGCGCGGCCAGCCGTGGGGAGCGGGCAGCCTGCAGCAGCTCGGAGGCGAGGCCCGGCGCGCGCGGCGGCGGGCGGGGCTTGCGCCGGATCTGCGCCGCGATCGACGGCTCGAAGAGCTGCAGCGAGAGGCCCACCTCGGCGGCGCCGCGCGCGACCGGAGGCTTGAGGCGGCGCGCGCGGCGGATCTCCGCCTGGACCTGCGCGAGCGGAACGCCGGCCGCGTGCCACGAAAGCGCGAGCTGCGCGTCGGCGGGCGAGAGGAAGAGTCCGCGCCCGCGCAGCCGCGACAGCTCCGCGGCGATTCCCTCGATGTACTCCCGCGCCGTCACGTCGAGCGCTCCATCGTAGTTGCGGGGTCTGACTCTGCGAGGAAGAAGGCGCCTGCCCGCCCGCGGTGGAGGTGCGGTCTAGCAGAGCACGCAACCGTGCGTCAATACTCAGGAATTCCCCACCGCCGCGCCACAGGTTGTCCACAGCCCCGGCGCCCTGCGGGCCCCGGAAACGGGGAGCTTTTCTGCGCGATCCACAGCCACCTCGCAGCGTGTGATCGCGGCCCTGTGGAGGAGTCAGGAAGCAGAGAGCGTGAAGATTCGGCGGCGGCCGCGCCGGCGGCGCTCACTCGTCCGGGGTGCTCCAGCGGGGATGACGGATGATCTGCGCGAGCTGACCGTCGCGGCGGGCCCGGCGCGCGCGGCGCGGGCGGGCGCGCCTCTCCTCGTCGAGGACGACCACCTCGTCGTTCAGCGAGATGTACCCTTGCGCCCGGCAGAGCATCTCGATCGTCGCGGCCAGCTCGCGGCGCGCGTCTCGCGGGAGCGCCTCCACCCAGCCGAGGATCTCCACGCCTTCATCGGAGATCCCGCACTCGCCCTGCCAGCCCTTCGCCATGCCTGCCCCTCCTGCCACCGTACGATCTGCACACTCCGGGCCGAACGCCATGAGTGCTCGACGGGCAGCGTGGGCACGCCTGCCCGGCCTCACGTCCTCCGGAAATGCGAAGGGCGGCCGAGCAGGATGCCGGCCGCCCTTCGGTTCGCCGCTGGGGGGAGCGGCGGCAGGTCCGGAAAGGGGGTGGGTCCGGACCGGCTCCTTGCGGGCTAGGAGCAGCCCATCGAGTTCCCGCAGTTCAGGCACTTGTAGCAGGTGCCATTGCGCACGGTGATGTGGCCGCAGGCGTCGCAGAAGGGGGCATCGCCCGAGAGCTTGCCCAGCAGCTCGTCCTGCGGAGAGGCGGCCTTGCGCCCGGAAGCCTCACCGCCATTCGGCTTTTGCAAGGCCTTGGCCGCTGCGGCGGGGCTCGCCGCTTGCGAGCCGGGCTCGGCGCCCATCGAGGAGGTGGGGGTCGCCGCCGCTTCCTCGGGAGTCACGTGCGCCAGGTCGTCGCGGTTCAGGTACTCGACGCCCACGGCGCGGAAGACGTAGTCGATCACGCTGGTCGCGAACTTCACCCGGTCATGTCCCTGCACAGGCCCTTGTGGCTCGAATCGGGTGAAGACGAACTGCTCGACCAGCGTCTCCAGCGGCACCCCGTACTGGAGCGCGATCGAGACCAACATGGCGAAGCAGTTCATCACGCTGCGAAGGGCAGCGCCCTCCTTGTGCATGTCGATGAAGATCTCGCCCAGCGTCCCATCCTCGTACTCGCCGGTGCGCAGGAAGATCTTGTTGCCGCCCACCTTGGCTTCCTGGGTGAGCCCGTGACGCTTCGCCGGCAGCCTGCGCCGGGAGCTCGCCAGGAGCCGCGAGGGCGAGTCGCCCGCCCGCGAGGCGAAGCAGGCCTCCGCCATCCGCTGCGCCTTCTCGGGCGTCAAGTCGGGCAAGAGCGCGAGCAGGGTCTCCGCCATGCCCTTCGCGTCCTTCGGCAAAGGCGCCTTCTTCGGCTGCGCGTCGCCCGCCGACAACGGTTGCGACTGCTTGCAGCCGTCGCGGTAGATGGCGATGGCCTTGAGCCCCAGCCGCCACGACTCGCGGTGGATCCGCTCCACGTCCGGCACCGTCGCGTCGTGGGGCATGTTGATGGTCTTGGAGATGGCGCCGGAGAGGAACGGCTGCGTCGCCGCCATCATCCGCACGTGGCCCATGGGCTCGATGTAGCGGGTGCCCAGCGGCCCGCAGCGGTTGGCGCAATCGAAGACGCCGTAGTGCTCGGGCCGCAGGAACGGCGCGCCTTCGACGGTCTGATGGCCGCACACCACCAAGGACGCCGCGTCGATCTGCTCGTTGGTGTAGCCGAGCTTCCTCAGCACCGCCTCGCCCTTGGCAGTGGCGGAAAGGCCCAGCCGCGAAAGGCAAGCGGCGCCGAGCACGTGCGGCGCGAACGACGCGCGCAGGTCGAACACCGACTCCAGGCTCTTCTCGACCTTGCCGATCTCCGCCTCGGTCAGGCCGCGCGCGAGGAGCTCCTTGGGCGAGAATTCGGCGATCGACTTGAGCGTGGCGGTGCCGCGCACGAAGTCGACGATGGCCTGGACCTCGTCGGGCTTGTACCCGAGCTTCTTCAACGCCCGCGGCACGCTCTGGTTCACGATCTTGAACGAGCCGCCCCCCGCCAGCTTCTTGAACTTGATGAGCGCGAAGTCGGGCTCCACGCCGGTGGTGTCGCAGTCCATGAGGAGCCCGATGGTGCCGGTGGGCGCCAGCACGGTGGCCTGGGCGTTGCGGTACCCGTGCTGCTCGCCCAGGGCGACGGCCCGGTTCCACACCTCGTGCGCCGCCGCCAGCAGCTCGGCGGGCGCCAGGTCGCGCTCGATGTTCTGCACCGAGTCGCGGTGCATCCGCATGACCTCCAGCATCGACTCGCGGTTGTGCGAGTAGCCCTGGAACGGGCCCTTGCTGGCGGCCATCTCGGCGGAGAGCGCGTACGCCTCCCCCGTCATCACCGCGGTCAGCGCGCCGGCGTAGGCGCGGCCGGCGTCGGAGTCGTAGGGGAGCCCCTCCACCATGAGCAGGGTGCCCAGGTTCGCGTACCCCAGGCCCAGCGGGCGGAACTGGTGGCTGCGCTCGGCGATGCGCTTGGTCGGATAGGAGGCCAGGTCGACCGCGATCTCCTGCGCGAGGAAGAAGATCCGGCAGGCGTGCTTGTACGCCTCGACGTCGAACTTCCCGGTTTTCTCGTCCAAGAACTTCAACAAATTGAGCGAGGCCAGGTTGCAGGCCGTGTCGTCGAGGAAGACGAACTCGCTGCAGGGGTTCGAGGCGTAGATCCGGTCGGTCGCCTTGCAGGTGTGCCACTTGTTGATCGTGTCGTCGAACTGCAGGCCCGGGTCGGCGCACTTCCAGGCCGCCTCGGCCATCTCCATCCACAGCTCGCGCGCGTCGAGGCGGTCGACCACCTCGCCGGAGGTGCGCTGGGTGGTCTCCCAAGCGGAGCTCTTGTCGACGGCGGCCATGAAGCCGTCCTTGATGCGCACCGAGTTGTTGGCGTTCTGGCCGGACACGGTGCGGTACGCGTCGCCGTTGAAGTCGGACGGGTAGCCGGCGGCGATGAGCGCCTGGACCTTCTTCTCCTCGCGCGCCTTCCATTGCACGAAGTCGCGGATCTCGGGGTGGTCCGCGTCGACCACCACCATCTTG